>JANJTI010000107.1 GCA_024711185.1 Brevundimonas sp.
GCCGTGGCCCGCATCTGGTGGCACGCCTTCAACCACCACGAGGGGCAGGAGACCCGCGCCCAGGCCGAGATCCGCGCCGAGCAGGCGGCGCAGGCGCTGATCGCCCGCGCCGAGGCGGGGCAGGACGTGCTGGTTCTCGCCCACGGCTACTTCAACCATATGGTCGGTCGCCGGCTGAAGGCCGACGGCTGGAGGCTGGTCCACAACCAGGGCTACAAATACTGGTCGCAGCGCCGCTACGAGAAGCGCTGACGGGCTCGAGCCGGTCGAAGGGCGGCGCGCGCGACGAGTCGCTTGAGGCGGCGAACGGCCCCCTCTAGGGTCGCGGCGATGACCGACGTTTCCGCCATCCCCGCCGACCTCAGCTTCGAGGACGCCCTGCAGCGCCTCGAACAGATCGTCCAGAAGCTCGAATCCGGCCAGGCGCCGCTCGAGGAATCGATCGCCCTCTACGAGGAGGGCGCGCGCCTCAAGGCCCACTGCGAGGCGCGGCTCAAGGCGGCCCAGCTGCGGGTCGAGAAGATCGTCGTCGGCCCCGACGGCCAGCCGCGCGGCGCCGAGCCGGCCGCGTTCGAGTGATGTCCGGCTCGCCGTCCGACCGGATCTCGTTCGACGACTTCCTCAAGGTTGACATTCGCGTCGGCGAGGTGGTGAAGGCCGAGCCTTTTCCCGAGGCGCGCAAGCCGGCCTTCCGACTGACCATCGACTTCGGCCCCGATCTCGGCCTGAAGAAATCCTCGGCCCAGATCACCGAGCACTACACGCTCGAGCAGCTGCAGGGACGCAAGGTCGCCGCCGTGGTCAACTTCCCGCCGCGCCAGATCGGCCCCTTCATGTCCGAGGTCCTGACGCTGGGTTTCCCCGACGCGAACGGCAAGGTCGTCCTCGTCGGCGTCGACCGCGACGTCCCCGCGGGCGGGAGGCTGTTCTGACCGTGCCCCCCTCCAGAATTCGGGCCGCCAACTCGCCGGAGCAGGGCGTCATCGATCGCGTCGCCGAGATCGCCGACCTCGTCACCGTCGCCCTCGACGAACTGCTGCCGCGCGCCGACGGCCCCGAGGCCCGCCTGACCGAAGCCATGCGCTACGCCGCGCTGGGCCCCGGCAAGAGGTTGCGGCCCTTCTTCGCCCTCGAGGCGGCCCGCCTCTTCGATATCGAGGAGCGCCCCGTGCTGCGCGCCGCCTGCGCCCTCGAATGCGTCCACGCCTACAGCCTCGTCCACGACGACCTCCCGGCCATGGACGACGACGACGTCCGCCGCGGCCGGCCGACCCTGCATCGCGCCTACGACGAGGCCACCGCCATCCTCGCGGGCGACGCGCTGCAGACCGCCGCCTTCGACATCGTTCTGCACCCGGATACCCACGACGATCCGGCGATCCGCTGCGAACTCGCCGCGCGTCTGTCGATGGCGTCGGGCGCCCGCGGCATGGCCGGGGGCCAGATGATCGATCTGCTGGGCGTGCGCGACGACCTTGGCGGGGTCGCGCGGATGCAGCGACTCAAGACCGGGGCGTTGTTCACCTACGCCTTCGAAATCCCGCTGATCGTCGCCCGCGCCCGCGAGGCCGAGCGTCAGGCCCTGACCAGTTTCGCCCACGACATTGGCCTCGCTTACCAGATCGTCGACGACCTGCTCGACGTCGAGGGCGACGAGGACATCCTCGGCAAGGCGGCCCGCAAGGACCACGCCCAGGGCAAGACCAACTTCGTCACCCTGCTCGGCGTGGACGCCGCCCGCTGTCGGGTCGGCCACCTCGCGGACCAGGCCCGTTCGCACCTCGACCCGTTCGGGGCCGACGCGGACATCCTCAAGGCCAGCGTCGACTACGTGCTGAAACGCAGGTCGTGACCTTGCGCCGTCGCTCCCGGGCGACACGCCCCTCCGGATCGCCTCCGACCGGTGCGACGTTCAGGGACTGCTCAGGAATCCCTCACTGGCGTTCGCCGTGCTAGGCGTTCATGGGATAGCCTCATCGTTTCGCCCGTCCCGGGCGCAGTTCAAGTTACCCCGATGCCCGACACCCCGCTCCTCGACCAGGTCAAGCTGCCCGCCGACATGCGCAGCTTCGACATCCCCCGGCTGAAGCAGCTGGCCGACGAGGTGCGGGCCGAGACCATCGACGCCGTGTCGGTCACCGGCGGGCACCTCGGCGCCGGCCTGGGGGTGGTCGAGCTGACGGTGGCCCTGCACCACGTCTTCGAGACCCCGAAGGACATCCTGATCTGGGACGTCGGCCACCAGTGCTATCCGCACAAGATCCTGACCGGCCGGCGCGACCGCATTCGCACCCTGCGCCAGGGCGGCGGCCTGTCCGGATTCACCAAGCGGTCGGAGAGCGAATACGACCCGTTCGGCGCCGCCCACGCCTCGACCTCGATCAGCGCCGCCCTCGGCTTCTGCGCCGCCCGCGACCAGAAGGGCGAGTCCAACAAGGTCGTGGCCGTGATCGGCGACGGCTCGATGTCGGCCGGCATGGCCTACGAGGCCATGAACAACGCAGTCGAGGCCACCCGCGGCCAGCTGATGGTGGTGCTCAACGACAACGACATGTCGATCGCCCCCCCGGTCGGGGGCATGAGCGCCTATCTCGCCGGCCTCGTCTCGGGCGGGACCTACCGGGGCATGCGCAAGCTCGGCAAGAGGTTCGCCGAGCACCTGCCGCGTCCGTTCAAGCAGGCGGCGAAGAAGGCCGAGGAATACGCCCGCGGCATGGTCACCGGCGGCACCTTCTTCGAGGAGCTGGGCTTCTACTACGTCGGCCCGATCGACGGGCACGACATGGACAACCTCGTCCCCATCCTGAGGAACGCCGCCGCCATCACCGACAAGCCGGTGCTTGTCCACGTCGTCACCCAGAAGGGCAAGGGCTACGCCCCGGCCGAAAGCAGCGCCGACAAGCTGCACGCGGTGGTCAAGTTCGACGTGGTCTCCGGCAAGCAGTCGAAGCCGGCGTCCAACGCCCCCAGCTACACCAAGGTGTTCGGGACCGAGCTGATCAAGCGCGCCCGACGCGACCCCTCCATCGTCGCCATCACCGCCGCCATGCCCTCGGGCACCGGGCTGGACCTGTTCGGCCAGGCCTTCCCCGACCGCACCTACGACGTCGGCATCGCCGAGCAGCACGCCGTCACCTTCGCCGCCGGCCTCGCCGCCGACGGCATGAAGCCAGTCTGCGCCATCTATTCGACCTTCCTCCAGCGCGGCTACGACCAGGTTGTCCACGACGTGGCCATC
>JANJTI010000108.1 GCA_024711185.1 Brevundimonas sp.
CCCGGTGGAGAACGGCTCAGGGTCGCCTATTTCGGGTTGGTGCTGCGGACCATTTCGGAAAGCTGGAAGCCGATGCGGCGGGCCTCGCGCTCCTCCGGCTTCTTGCGGGCGTTCAGCAGCACGTTGATCTGGGCGTAGTGCTGGATCAGGCGCACCGGGCGTCCATCGGGGTTCTTGCCGGTGAAGAGGATGAAGTCGGGGCCCCAGAAGCCGACATCCTCGATCTGCATGGTGCCGTCGCCGGGCACGCCGACGATATGGGCGGCGACCTCCTCGTCCCGGTCGAGGCTCTTCTCGAAGTCCTCGATAAGCTTGGAGAGGCGGACGAAGGCCCACTCGGCGGGGTTCTCCCGCATCCGCACACCCTCGGTCAGGGCGGCCTTCTGCTCGGGCGTGGCCGCCGGCAGCATGGGCTGGGGACAGGGCTCGTCGCCCCAGTCGGGGACGAACTTCGGCGGGGTGGAATCGGCTTTGGCGTCGGTCATGCCGGACCCTAACGCGCGAGGTCGGCGATCAGAACAAGCCGTGCCCCTTGGGCAGTTCGGCGTAGCGATGAACCCGGGTGGACAGGACCAGACCGAAGCCGAACATGACCGTCATCATCGACGAGCCGCCGTAGGACAGCAGCGGCATGGGCACGCCCACCACCGGGGCCATCCCCATGACCATGGCCCCGTTGATCAGCACGAACAGGGCGAAGAAGGCGGTCATGCCGGCCGCCGCCAGCCGGCCGAAGTGGCTGTGCGCCAGCGAGGCGATGCGCAGGGCGATGAGGATGGCGGCGACATAGCAGGCCAGCACGGTGAAGGAACCGACGAAGCCGAACTCCTCCGCCACCGTCGAGAAGATGAAGTCGGTGTGCCGTTCGGGCAGGAACTCGAGCTGGCTCTGGCTGCCGAGGCCGTAGCCCTTGCCCAGCAGCCCGCCCGAGCCGAGCGCGATCTTGGACTGGATGATGTTGTAGCCCGTGCCGGAGGGATCGGCCTCCGGGTTGAGGAAGGTCAGCACGCGGTTGCGCTGGTACTCGTGCATGCCAAACATCACGAACGGCGGGATGGCCACCGCGGCGGCCGCCGCCCCGGCGGCGATGACGCGCCAGCTGAGCCCGGCCATGAACATCACCCCAGCCCCGGTCAGGCCGATGATCATCGCCGAGCCGAGGTCCGGCTGCTTGGCGACGAGCAGGAACGGCAGGCCGATCATGCCGGCCGGGATCAGCAGCTTCCACGACCAGCGCGCTTCCTGGGCTGTATGGTTGTGGTACCAGCGAGCCAGGGCCAGCACGAGACCGATCTTCATGAACTCGGCCGGCTGGATGCGGATGAAGCCGAGGTGGAGCCAGTTGCGCGCGCCGCCGGCGGTGTAACCCAGCGGCGTGAACTCGATCATCAGAACGAGGACCAGAAGCACGCCATAGAGCGGATAGGCCGCGCGGAACCACCACTTCGGGTGGACCATGGCCAGGGCCAGCATGGCGATCAGGAGCGCCCCGAAGCGCAGCAGGTGCTTGGCGGCCCAGGGCTGCCAGTGGCCGCCGGCGATGGAGTAGAGCATGGCCGCGCCGACGCAGGCGATGACGGCCAGCAGGCCGATCAGGCGCCAGTCCAGCTCCGCGATCTTGGTCGACAGGCGGTCGCGTTCGCCGGGGCGGGTCAGGGCGGAGGCCGTCATTCCGCGGCCCCCGCCGGCGGGTCGGCGGCGCCGAGCGCGCCCGCCTCGTGCGAGCCGGGGTCCTCGGTCTCGGCGAAACCGGACTGTTCGATACGGGCGCGGATCTCGGGGTCCTTGAGGAGGGCCACCTTCATCACCTCGCGGGCGCGGGGCGCGCCGGCGGTCCCGCCGCCCATGCCGCCGTGCTGAACGATGACCGAGACGGCGTAGCGGGGATTGTCGATCGGCGCATAGGCGATGAAGAGGTTGTGGTCCTTCTCGGCCCATGGCCGTCCGGCGCCCTTGCGCGAGCCCGAGCCGTAGTTGCGGGACTGGGCCGTCCCGGTCTTGCCGGCCATGCGGACGGCCCCCAGCCCCAGCTGGCTGTTGCGGAAGCCGGTGCCGCCGACATCGGTCACCCGGTTCATCCCGTCGCGCAGGACGGCCAGCATCTCCGGCGGAAAAGGCAGATCCCGGACCTGCCCCGAGGGCGGCCGCTCGACCCCGCCGACCGACTTGATCAGGCGGGGCATCACCGCCTTCCGGCCGTTGGCCAGACGCGAGGTGTAGACCGCCAGCTGCAGGCCGTTCACGGTCAGGGCGCCCTGGCCGATGCCGTAACTGGGCGTTTCGCCGGGATACCACTTGCCGTCGCCACGGACGGGGTTGCGCCGGCGCCACTCGCGGTCGGGCACCAGGCCTTCCCGCTGCCCTCCGATGCCGATGTCGAAGGTCTGGCCGAAGCCCATGGCGCGCGCGACCTCGGCGATGGCGTCGGGTCCGATCTCAACCGCCAGCGTCATGAAGTAGACGTTGCACGAGTTCTTGATGGCCTCGCGCATGTCCTGCGAACCATGGGTGGCATGGCAGGCGAAGCGGCGGCCGAGATAGAAGCCGCCGGTGCAGGTGATGCGGCGGTCCGGATTGGCGCCCTTGATCAGGGCCGCCAGACCCGTGACCGGCTTGAAGGTCGAGCCGGGGGCGAACACGCCGGTGATCGCCTTGTCGAGCAGCGGCCGCCGCTCGTAGTCCGCCCATGCCCGGTAGATGGGGCTGGGGACGCCGCTCACGAACAGATTGGGATCGAAGGACGGGGCGGAGACCATGCACAGGATGTCGCCGTTGCGTACGTCCATGACCACGCAGCTGCCCGCCTCCTCGCCGAAGACCTCGAGGGCGCGGTTCTGGATGTCGGTGTCCAGGGTCAGGACAACGTCTTTGCCCGGAACGGCCGGCCGCGAGCCGCCGACGTCCTCGGCGACCACCCGGCCGCGAACGTCGACCTCCACGCGGTTGCCCCCTGCCTCGCCGCGCAGGTCGAGATCGAGGGCCTTCTCGACCCCCTGCCGGCCGATGCGGAAGCCGGGATTGTAGAGAAGCTCCGGGACCTTCTCGCCGCGCTCGCGGATCGCGGCGATGTCGCGATCGTTGGGCTTGGCGACATAGCCGATCACGTGGGCGAAGGCGCCGCCGTATGGATAGAAGCGCGCCTCGTGCATGTCGGCCATGACGCCCGGCAGTTCGTTGGCGTAAAGGTTGACGCGCGCGAACTCTTCCCAGGTCAGGTCGCTCTTCACCGGCACCGGCGAGAAGCGCGGGGCGGCGTTGACCTCGCGGATGATCGAGCGACGCCGCTCCACGGTGTCCGGCAGGAGCCGACCGAGCAGGTCGAGGGTCTGGTCGAGATCCTTGGTTTCGTCGCGAACCACCAGAACCCGGAAACTGGGCCGGTTGCCGGCGATGACCGTGCCGTTCCGGTCGAGGATGCGGCCGCGCGGCGGCGGCACCAGCCGGAAGTTGAACTGGTTGGCGCTGGCGAGAGTCGCGTACTCCTGCGCCTGGACCACCTGCAACTGAGCGAGCCGGCCGGTCAGGGCGAGGCCGCCCAGGGCCGTGATCCCGCCCAGCACGAAGGTCCGGCGCAGGAAGGAGCCCTGGCGCTCGTTCGGGTCCGAAAAGAAGATCGCCGGTTCCGAGCTCATCCCGCTTCGCTTCCTTCGGGAGTCTTGCGGGACCGGGTCCTGACGGGAGCAGGCGGGACCCGTGCTGCGCAGGCTTGGCGGAGCAGGATCATCGGAACCTCACGTCGCCGTCCTCGAAACGCTCGATCATCCGGTCGGCGAACGGGAACAACAGCAAGGTCGGGGCCACCTGGCCCAGCAGGGCGAGGATGGCGGGAGGATTCGAGGCGAGGAAGCTGGTGACGAGCCAGGCGATGAGGAAGGCGAGGCCGCAGCAGGCGGCGTACCACACGAACAGCACCGCCGTCTCCTGGCCGATCAGGAAGCTGCGCGAGCCCAGCACCACCGCGTAGATGGCCAGCAGCGCCAGCGGCCAGAGGCCCAGCGGACCGTACCAGAAGACATCGAGAAACAGACCCAGTCCGGTCAGCATGACCGGCGCGACGATCGACGGCCGGATCAGCGGCCAGGCGAAGGCGAGCACCATGGGAATGACCGGTTCGGGCAGGTGCAGGCCGAAGAGTTCGACGGGGGTGGCGAGCAGGATGGTGGCGGCGATCGCCATCAGCGCCGGAATGAAGATCCACTGCACCGGCCCCACCACCCGGACCGCGACGGGGCGTCTCATTCGGCTCCTCCCGTCGAAGGAGTCGGGGCCGGAGTCGGGGTGCTCGGCGGCGGCGGAGCGGCGGCGCGCGCCCGGGCGGCCTCGGCCGCGGCGGCGCGGCGGGCCGCGGCGTCCTC
>JANJTI010000162.1 GCA_024711185.1 Brevundimonas sp.
CTGCGCGAAGGCCGCGTCAACTGACGGTTTGGTCATGTTTGCGGACCCGCGGCCAGTCCGGAGTCTGGTTCCTGAACCAGGTCAGCTGGCGTTTGGCGTAGTTGCGGGTCGCCTGGCGCACGGCCTCCACCGCCTGGTCGAGAGTCGTTTCGCCCTGCAAGTGGGCGGCGAATTCGCGCACGCCAACCGCCTTCATCGCCGGCAGACCGGGGTCGAGGCCCCGCGCCACCAGCGCCCGCACCTCCTCCAGCGCGCCCTGATCGATCATGTGCGCCACCCGGGCGTCGCAGCGGGCGTAGAGCGTCGCCCTGTCGGGCTCGACCACAAGCCCGCTCCAGGAGCCCCTTGGCAGCAGCGGGGCGGTGTCGGCGGTCCAGTCGCTGAGCGCCCGGCCGGTGTGTTCGGCCACCGCCATCGCGCGCACCAGCCGCTGCCGGTCCCCGGCGGCGATGCGTCCCTCCGCCGTCGGGTCCAGGGCCGCCAGACGGCGGCGGAACGCGAGTTCTCCCTCGGCCGCCAGCGCGGCGGTCGCCGCCGAGCGCGCCGCCTCAGGGATTTCGGGAATGTTCGCCAGACCCCGGGTCAGGGCGGTGAAGTACAGGCCCGTTCCGCCCACCAGCAGGGCCGGACGGCCGGTAGCGGCGAGTCCCTCCAGCACTTCCGTCGTCGACCGGCTCCAGCGCCCGACCGACCAGGCGTCGGCGGCGTCCGCGACGCCATACAGCCGATGTTCGACCGCCGCCTCGTCCTCCGGCGACGGGCGGGCGCTCAGCACCCGCAGGTCGGCGTACAGCTGCTGGCTGTCGGCGTTGACGATCACGGCGCCGGTCTCCCGCGCGATCTCCATCGCCAGCGCCGACTTGCCCGACGCGGTCGGGCCGGCCAGCAGGGTCACAGGCGGCAAGGATGTGTTCCGGGGCAAATCGGCGCTCGCGGGCAGGGGGTATATCGGCGATAGAACGGCCGCCGCCCGGGCGGCAAGCCCAAGGAGTCCCCCGTGTCCCCACGCCCCCTCGATCGCGACCAGGTTCTCGCCGCCCTCGACGCCGTGCGGGATCCGAAGAGCGGGCAGGGGCTGGCGGCCGCGGGACTGGTGCAGGGGCTTGTGGTGGCCGGCGACCGGGTCGGCTTCGCCCTCGAGGTGTCGCCGCGCGAGGCCGCCGCCTACGCCCCGGTGCGCGACGCCGCCGAGGCCGCGCTGAAGGCCCTGCCGGGCGTGACCCGGGTGTCGGTGGTGCTGACCGCCGAGGCGGTGCAGAAGCCGGCGCGGCGCACCGTCATCCTGTCGCCCCAGGCCGCCGAACAGAACCGGCCGAAGGCGCCGGTCCCCACCGATCGCCCGGCCCATGTGCGTCGGGTGCTGGCCGTGGCCTCGGGCAAGGGCGGGGTCGGCAAGTCGACGGTGGCCGCCAATCTCGCCGCCTCGCTGGCCGCGCGCGGTCTCTCGGTTGGCGTGCTCGACGCCGATGTCTACGGCCCTTCGATGCCGACCATGCTCGGCGTCTCGGGCAAGCCGGAATACGTCGACGGGGCCATGGAGCCGCACCTCGCCCACGGGCTGAAGGTCATGTCGATGGGCCTGCTGGCGGGGGCGGACGACGCCATGGTCTGGCGCGGCCCGATGGCGTCCCAGGCCATCACCCAGATGCTGACCCAGACCCGCTGGGGCACGGAGGATCAGCCGCTCGACGTGCTGGTCGTCGACCTGCCGCCGGGCACCGGCGACGTGCAGCTGACCCTGATCCAGAAGACGCCGCTGGACGGCGCCGTGATTGTCTCCACCCCGCAGGAGGTGGCCCTCGCCGACGCCCGCCGGGCCCACACCCTGTTCCAGAAGGTCAAGGTTCCGACGCTGGGCCTGATCGAGAACATGTCCGGCCCGGTGTTCGGCTCCGGCGGCGCGAAGGCCGAGGCAGAGCGCCTCGGAGTTCCCTTCCTCGGGGATCTCCCGCTCGATGCAGCCCTGCGCGAGGCAGGCGACGCCGGCCGGCCGCTGGTTTCGGCGGCGCCGGAGAGCGAGGCGGCGCGGCGGTTCGCCGTGGTGGCTGCGCGGGTGGCGGACGTACTCGGCGTCTGAATTCTTCCGGAACCTGACGGCGGCTTGCCCGCGGCGCCCGGCGCCCTAGGTTGCGCCGCCATGCTTCACGCCACCCGCCGCCTCCTGTCCGAGCCCCTGCACCCTCTCGAGCGCCGTGCCGCCCTCGAGCTGCTCTCGCTGCGCGGCAGCGCGGCGGACGCCGAGGCCCTGCTCCCGGTTCTGCTCGCGGAGCCTGCGGCAAACGCCGACCTGATCGACCCGGTCGTCCGGCTGGGAGACGCCGCCATGGTCCGACTTCTCCATGATCGCTTCGTGGACGGGGAGCGCCTCGTCGAGGGCGCGGACCCGGCCTTGCTGTGGGCCTTCGGCTGGGCGGGGCTGGAGGACGTCCGGCCGATGCTGTTCCGCTACGCCTGCGAGCAGAACTGGGACACGGCGCCGGCGGCGGTCGACGGCCTCGTCCACCTGACGCCCGATGGCATGGAGAGCCAGGTCCGCGCCGCAGTCGAGGCCTGCGTCGGCAGGAATCTGTTCCCGGAATATCTTCCAGCGCTTGCCGGCTGGATCGGCGACACGGAACTGCTCGACCGGTTCCTGGTCGAGGACGGTCGCACCATGACTCCATCGACCGACTGCATGGCGGGCGTGATCCTCGGCGTCGGACTGCTCGGCCCGGTCGGTCGATCCAGGCTGCACGATCTGTTCTGGGCCAGCGAGTATCCCGTGATCTGGCTCGACCAGCCGGACGCCGCCGTCGCCGCCATGCGGATGACCGGTCTCGGCATCGGCGCTCTCGCCGGGGAGCTGCGCGCCCGGGCCGCCTCGACCGAAGGCGAGTTGCCGCACTGGTGGTTCGTGATCGTCGAGGCCATGGCCCGCCGGGTGATCGCCACGCGCTCGCTGGCGCCGGCGTGGCGTTTTCTCCCCGACGCCGAGTCTCCGCTGCAGCTCCATGCGGCCCTGTTCGGGCCCAACGACCTGATCGCGGAAGACCTGGGCCATCTGGCCTTCCACCGGGGTGGGCGGAACGGCGAATGGCTCGCGAGCCAGATCCACGACCTGCGGGCGCCGATAGAGGACCTGATCCGCCGCGACGCCCTCGTCGCCGAGCTGGATGGCTATTCCGGCTCGACCACCACCGCCGTGCCGTAGGCCAGCACCTCGGTGACGCCCTCCATGATCTCGTTGGCCTCGTAGCGCATGCCGATCACGGCGTTGGCGCCCATCGCCCGGGCATGCTCGACCAGCTCGTCATAGGCCTCGGCGCGCGAGGTCTCGGCCAGCTTCACATAGGCCCCGACACGACCGCCGATCATGGACTGGATGCCGCCGATGGCGTCCGAGATCAGGTTGCGCGAGCGCACGGTGATGCCGCGCACCAGTCCGAGCGTACGCACCACCCGGTGGCCGGGCGCGTCGTTGGTGGTGACGATCAGCATGGCCTCTCCCCCTCGGTTCAGCGCCGCTCCAGCACCCGGAAGAGGAAGGCGTGGTCGTCCTTCTCCCCGGGCGGGACGGCTTCCGACGATACCTCGGCCCAGGCGCTTTCGTCGAACGGCGGGAACAGCACGTCGCCCTCGGGCTCGGCCTCGACCTCCGTCAGATACAGCCGCTTCGCCCGCGGCAGGGCGGCCGCGAACAGGCCGGCTCCGCCGATGACACAGACCTCGTCGACGCCGTCCTCCATCGCCTGCTCGCGCCCGATCTCGATCGCCTCGTCCAGCGTCAGGCAGGCCACAGCCCCCTTCGGCCCGAACGACTCGTCCTTCGACAGCACCAGGTTCAGCCGGCCGGGCAGGGGCTTCAGCGGCAGGCTGTCCCAGGTCTTCCGCCCCATGATGCAGGGCTTGCCCATGGTCACCGCCTTGAAGCGCTGCAGGTCCGAACGCAGCCGCCACGGCAGGTCGCCGTCCCGGCCGATGACGCCGTTGCGGGCCCGGGCGACGACGAGGGCGAGATGGGGGAGGGGCACGGATCAGTCTCCACCGCGAAGGTCGAGGGTGACGGTTCCCCTGTGGCCTTCGTCCGGCTCGATGAGCAGGACCGAGCCCGCCGTCGGATGCACGTACTCTGACCAGAGCGTCGGCCCGGACTCGGTTATCATCCGCTCGCGGCGGCGGAGCGGGCGCCAGCCCTCGGCCGCGGGGGCGAGGCTCTCCTCCACCGCCAGGGTCAGGACGCCGTCGTCGCCGCGGACGCCCTGGACGAACAGCCCACACCCTGACCGGCCGCGGCGAAGATG
>JANJTI010000186.1 GCA_024711185.1 Brevundimonas sp.
CGCCGAGGCCGCGCGCGCCGCGGGCGCCAGGCTGGTCCACGTCTCCGCCATCGGCGCCAATCCCGAAAGCGGATCGGAGTACGCGCGCACCAAGGCCGAGGCCGAAATGGCGGTGCGCGAGGTCAAGCCGGACGCGACGATCGTGCGACCGTCGGTGGTGTTCGGCCCCGGCGATGACTTCCTGAACAAGTTCGCATCGATGGCGGGCTGGGCCCCGGCGCTGCCGCTGATCGGCGGGGGCCAGACGAAATTCCAGCCGGTCTACGTCGGCGACGTTGCGGCGGCGATCGCCACGGCCCTGTCGCGTACCGAAGCCGCGGGCGAGACCTACGAGCTGGGCGGCCCGGCGGTGATGACTTTCGAGGACATCCTGCGCCTGATCATGCGCGAGACTCACCGCTCGCGGCCGCTGCTGCCTCTTCCGTTCTTCGCCGCTCGGTCGTTGGGCGCCGCCGCCCAGCTGACGGCGCTTGTCGGCCTGAAGCCGATGCTGACCCGCGACCAGGTCGTGTTGCTGGAGACCGACAACGTCGTGTCGCCGGACACCAAGGGGCTGGCTGACCTCGGCATCGAGGCGACCGGGGTGGAGGCTGTCGCCGCCTCCTACCTGTGGCGCTATCGCCGCGGCGGTCAGTTCGCCGAAGCGAGGGCCTGACCGGCCGCTACAGCGTTCCGGTCAGCGCCAGCCCGGCCAGCCCCAGAACGCCGACCGCGATCCGCCACCAGGCGAAGGGCGCGAACCCGTGGCGGGTGACGAAGTCCAGCAGGAAGCGCACCACCAGCAGGGCGGTCAGGAAGGCGACAACGAAGCCGACCGCGATCAGGCCCGCGTCGGTGAAGTCGAGGACCTCCCAGTTCTTGTAGAGGTCGTAGGCCACAGCCCCGCCCATGGTCGGCAGGGCGAGGAAGAAGGTGAACTCGGCGGCCGAGCGCTTGTCGGTCCCCAGCAGCAGGCCGCCGGCGATGGTGGCGCCGGACCGCGACACGCCCGGAATCATCGCCAGACACTGGAACAGCCCGATCAGGAAGTAGACGCGGAACGGGTAGGTGTTCACGTCCAGATAGGTCGGGACCTTCTTCATCCGGTCGAGCAGCAGCAGCAGCACGCCCCCGACGATCAGGGCGATGCAGACGATCAGCGGCGTCTCGAAGAAGACCGTCTTGATCAGGTCGTAGGCCAGCACCCCGACCAGCACGGCCGGCAGGAAGGCGATGATCACGCCGATGATGAAGTGCCGCGCTCCCGCGTCCGTCGGCCACCGGGTCGCCAGCCGCCACAGGCGACTGAAGTAGACGCTGATGATGGCCAGGATCGCGCCCAGCTGGATGACGATCTCGAAGGTCTTTCCGGTGCTCTCGAAGCCGAGGAAGTGGCCCAGCAGCAGCAGGTGGCCGGTCGAAGACACCGGAATGAACTCGGTCAGCCCTTCGACAAGGCCGAGAATGATCGCCGCCAGCCAGTCCGCCATGCGCGCCCCTTGTGCGAGAGAGGGCGAGTCAGTGCGCGCCCGGTTCCGGCCCCACATAGCGCAGCCGCGCCCGGATAGGCGAGCCGTCGATGGTCTGGTCCAGCGCATGCGCCAGCAGGCCCGCCAGCCGACCGATCATCAGCAGGTCGGCGGCTCCCTCGCGCGGCAGCTCCAGACGCCGGGCGACGATCGCCAGCGCCAGGGCGAAGCCGGGCGGACCTCCGGCCGCCGCCTCGCCCTCCCGGAGCGCGCGGGCGAGATCCGGCGGCAGGTCCGCGGCGGCCAGCAGGGCCGCGGCGCGCGGATCGCCGCCCGGCCAGTCGGGGTCGCCGAACCCGGCGAGATCTCCGGCCTCCCGGGCGCGGCGGGCGGCGTCATGGGCCTGTCGTCGCACGGCGACGATCCACCCCGCCGCGCGCGTCATCTCGGCCACCGGGCCGGAGGCGGCGACGACGGCGACGCCGGCGAGGGCCGCAGCCGCGGGGCAGGCTCCGCCGGCCGCGGCGGCGCGGGCGGCCAGCACCGCCGCGTCGAAGCCCGGATCCGCCGCCAGAACCAGCGCCCGTCGAACCAGATGGGCCTCTCGCTCGGGGATTTTCCAGGCCCGCGCCAGCCTCTGGTGGAGGAACAGGCGGGGACCGGGTCCCGCGACGGCGTCCACGGCTTCGTCGAGCACGCGGGCGCATTCGGTGCGCAGCGCTTCCGCGTCGCCGCTGGCGGGGACCGGCTCCTCCTCCGCGCGACGGGCCAGGGCGGCGTACAGGCGGGAACGGGCCGAGCCGCCGGGGGTCCCGCCGACGCGCGGGCGCAAGCCGGAGAAGGGGTTGGCGGCCCGCGCGCGCCAGAGCACCCGCGCGGCGTCCTCGAAGGTGGCGGTTTCCGCCAGTTGCGTCGCGTCGAGCCCCCGGTAGAGCAGGCGGTCGCCGGCGACCACGCTGACCGAGGAGTACAGCTCGGCCTCGCCCCGCCCGGCGGCGCTGCGAGCCGCGGCGCGGGGGGCGTCGTCTCCGGCGTCGCCCTGCCCGCTCAGGCGGGCGATGTCGCGGGCGGCGTAGAGGCTGCGGCGGGGATCGTCGGGGTCGGGCCGGGCGGCGATGCGCCCGCGGCTGACATAGGCGTAGAGGGTCTGGGCCTTGACCCCCAGACGCCCCAGCGCCTCGCCGCGTCCGATCCAGCGGTCCTGCTCCGCCGACATCCGTCGCCTCCTCCGGCCGCAGCCGTCAGCTTGCCTCGCCGAACAGCATGCGGCGGTTTCGTGACCATCGCGCTAACCCTTCGCCGCGGCCTTGGCAGGCTCTCGCCTTTCCGCGACAAGAGCGGCGATGACCAGCGCCTCCCTGGACGACGTCCACGCCGCCACCCGCAGCGCCACCCGCCTCTCGGTGGGCGTGGCGGTGACGCTGATCCTGCTCAAGGCGTTCGCCCTCGGGGCCTCGGGCTCGGTGTCGATGCTGGCCTCGCTGACCGACTCGGCCCTCGACCTGGTCGCCTCGCTGGCCACCTTCTTCGCGGTGCGCTGGGCCGCCACGCCGCCGGACGAGGCGCACCGCTTCGGCCGCGGCAAGGGCGAGGCGCTGGCGGCTCTGGTGCAGGCGGGGCTGGTGTTCGCCTCGGCGGTCTTCATCGGCTGGGAGGCGGTGCAGCGCATGTTCGCCCCGCGGCCCGTCACCGCCGGGTCCTGGAGCGTGGCGGTGGTGCTGATCTCGATCGCCCTTACCGGCTGGCTGGTCTGGCGGCAGGGGCGGGCGATCCGGGCCAGCGGCTCGGTGGCGATCGAGGCCGACCGGGCCCATTACACCGCCGACCTGGCCGCCAACGGCGTGGTGCTGATCGGCGTGATCTCGGGCGCCTGGCTGGCCGCCCCCGGGCTGGACGCCGCCGCGGGCCTGATCGTCGCGGTCTGGCTGTTCTGGGGCGCGACCGGCGTGCTGCGCGGCGCCGCCGACCAGCTGCTCGACCGGACCACGCCGGAGTCCGACCGGGTGGCGATCACCACCGCCCTGCTCTCCGATCCGCGCATCTCCGGCGTGCACCGGCTGCGCACCCGCCAGTCCGGGGCCGTGCTGACCATCCAGATGCATGTCGACATGGACCCCGCCCTGACCCTCGGCGAAGCCCACGACATCCTCGTCGAGGCCGAGAACCGGTTGCTGGAGCGCTGGCCGGGGGCCGACATCCTGATCCATCCGGATCCGCGCCCCGCGCCCGCGGCCAGGGGACCGTGGAGCTGACCGCCGGCCGCCCATGGCTAACGCCCGCTTAACGGCCGCGGGCGCATGGACTGGATGATGTCCGCCGTCCTGTACCATTTCGCCTTCGACCCCGGTTCGCGCGCCGCACGCCTCGCGCTGGGCGAGGCGAAGCTGCCGTTCGAGGAGACGCCGGTGCGTCCGTGGGAGGACGGCTGCCCGGTCGCCGGGCTGAATCCCTCGGGCATGCCGCCGGTGCTGCAGGTCGCCGAGACCGGGCGGCCGCTGACCCTGTGCGAGCCCGCCGCCATCCTCGGCTGGCTGGAGGACCGCGCCCGCGAGCCCTTCCTGATGCCGGCCGATCCCGCCGAACGGGCCGAGACCCGGCGGCTTGTCGGCTGGTTCGACCGCCGCTTCACCGACGAGGTCGACGCCGTCCTGCTGCACGAACGGATGGAGAAGCCCCTGCTCCGCCTCGGCCCGCCCGAGGCCCGCGCCCTGCGCGCCGGACGGGAGGCGCTGAGAGCCCATCTGGGCCAGTTCGAGGGCCTGCTGGCCGAGCGCGACTGGCTGGCCGGGCGCCGCCTGGGCCAGGCCGACATCGTCGCCGCCGCCCACCTGTCGGTGCTCGACTATTTCGGCGAGGTCGCCTGGGCCAACTGGCCGGGCCTGAAAACCTGGTACATGAAGCTGAAGTCGCGGCCCTGCTTCCGGCCGCTGCTGACGGACCGCTTCCCGGGCGTGCAGCCCTCGGCCTGGTACGCGGACCTCGACTTCTAGCCCGACTTTCGCCCGCATCGGGGTTATGAAGGCGGCCGAGCATGGCCCGCGACCCCCGCATCTTTATCCGCGAGCGCGCAGCGGCGCTCGGCTTCGACGTCTGCCGCTTCGCCTCGGCCTCGGAGCCGTGGAGCGCCGGCGAGCGGCTGACGCATTTTGTCGAGGCCGGTCGCCACGGCGACATGGGCTGGATGGAGACGACGCTGGAGCGCCGGGCCCATCCGACCTCGATGTGGGCGGGCGCGCGGACCGCGATCGTGCTCGGCCTCAACTACGGCCCCGGCCGTGACCCGCTGCCGGAGCTGGCCGACCGCTCGGCCGGCTATCTGTCGGTCTACGCCCGCGGCGACGACTATCACGAACTGATCAAGGGTCGGCTCAAGACGCTGGCCGGCCAGATCGCCGCCCGCACCGGCGATGAGGTCAAGGTCTTCGTCGACACGGCGCCGCTGATGGAGAAGCCGCTGGCCCAGCGCGCCGGCCTCGGCTGGCAGGGCAAGCACACCAACCTGCTGAGCCGCGACCACGGCAACTGGCTGTTCCTCGGCGTCATCCTCAGCGCCGCGGTCTTCGACCCCGACGAGCCGGAAACCCAGCACTGCGGCAGCTGCTCCGCCTGCCTCGACGCCTGCCCCACCCGGGCCTTCCCCGCCCCGTTCCAGCTGGATGCCCGGCGTTGCCTGTCCTACCTGACCATCGAGTTCGCGGGGCCGTGGCCCGAGGAATTCCGCATCGCCGCGGGCAGCCGCATCTACGGCTGCGACGACTGTCTGGCGGTGTGCCCGTGGAACAAGTTCGCGGCGGAGTCTCGGGAGGGCCGGCTGCAGGCGCGCGCGGCCCTCGTCTCACCACGCCTGGCGGATCTGGCGGCGCTGGACGACGCCGCCTTCCGGGCCCTGTTCGCGAAGAGCCCGGTCAAGCGCATCGGCCGCGACCGCTTCGTGCGCAATGTGCTCTACGCCATCGGCAACAGCCGCGACGCGGCGCTGATCCCGGCCGCCGAGGCCCTGATGGACGATCCGGATCCGGTGGTCAGGGATGCCGCAGCGTGGGCGGTGGCGCGCTTGCGTTCCCTCTCCCACCGGGAGAGGGCTTGAGCCTCCGCAAGCAAAGCGAGCGGCAAGGCGAAAGGGTGAGGGGAAGTCTTCTGAAGCTCGCCCCGTTCGACCCTCACCCTTTCGCGCAG
>JANJTI010000187.1 GCA_024711185.1 Brevundimonas sp.
CCGCCGCCGGTGATCGTCAGCGCCATCCGCGCGCCCTGGCGGGCTTCGGCCGAGTGCCGCCAGAAGCCGATCAGGAGGAAGGAGGACAGGCTGGTCAGCTCCCAGAAGACCAGCAGCAGCAGGACGTTGTCCGACAGCACGATGCCGAGCATCGCGCCCTGGAACAGCAGCAGATAGGTGAAGAACCGACCCATGGGATCGGCGGCCGCCAGGTAGAAGCGGGCGTAGATGATCACCAGCAGTCCGATCCCGAGGATCAGGCCGGCGAACATCAGGCCGAGGGGGTCGAGAAACAGGCTGGCGCTCATCCCCAGCGCGGGGATCCACGGCACGCTCGCCTGCGCGGTGTCTCCGGCCATCACGCCCGGCGCCATCACGGCCAGCGTCAGCAGGGCGCTCAGGGTCACGGCGCCGGCCGCCGTGGCGGCGGCGTTGCGGCCCAGCCGGATGGCGAGGGCCGGAGCGAGCGCTCCGATCAGGGGCAGAAGGGCGAGCAGAAACAGCAAGAAACGGCCTCGGAAGCGTCGGACAGGCGGGGCGCGGCCGTCTTGATAGAGGCTGGCGGCGCGGATTTCTCCCCCTTTCGGCGGTGAGCCCGGCCTTTCGTCGCCGATTGCGGCGATCCGCCGCCCGTCGCGCCAGGTCCGGAATCGACGGATACGCCTCGAACGCGAACGATTCTGTCCCGTCGCGGCCAATACTGGCGCCCTGAGGGAACGAATATTGACCTAACGTCATCGATTTCTGTCGCTTTTGCGTCACAGTCAGGCTTCGGCCAAGGCTGAAATGCGGCGTGATCGGCGAGCGCGCCTTGTCGGTGAGTCCGGCTTGGATTACCCCGAAGTCTGGAGTTCCGCGCTCCACGCAAGGGTGCGGGCCAGGGATCAGGAAACGCCGGGCGCCACGCGACGCCCTGCCAACGTCGGGGAGCCGTGCATGCGCCTTACCAACCTTCTTCGCACCACCGTTTCGGCGGCCGTCGTCGGCTCCGTCGCCTTCGGCTTCGCCGGCGTCGCCGCCGCGCAGGACCAGCAGGGTCCGACGACGATCGACGACATCATCGTCACCGCCCAGAAGCGCGAGCAGAACCTGCAGGACGTGCCGATCGTGGTCACCAGCCTGCCCGCGGAGACGCTGCAGGACGCCGGCGTCCGCGACATCAAGGACCTGCAGATCCTGACCCCCGGCATGACCGTGACCTCGACCCAGTCCGAGGCCTCCACCACCGCCCGCATCCGCGGCGTCGGCACCGTGGGCGACAACCCCGGGCTCGAGAGCTCGGTGGGTGTGGTCATCGACGGCGTCTACCGCTCGCGCAACTCGGTCGGCTTCGGCGACCTCGGCGAGATGTCGCGCATCGAGGTCCTGAAGGGTCCGCAGGGCACCCTGTTCGGCAAGAACACCTCGGCCGGCGTCATCAACATCATCACCGCGGCCCCGTCCTTCACGCCGGGCTACAACGCCGAACTCACCGTCGGCAACTACGGCGCCATGGGCGCCTCGGGCTCGGTCACCGGCCCGATCACCGACCAGCTGGCCTTCCGCCTCTACGCCGGCCGGCGCGTGCGCGACGGCTTCTATGAGGTCGACACCGGCGACGGCCCGCGCACCAACACCGACGACGCCAACCAGGATTTCGGGACCGTCCGCGGCCAGCTGCTGTGGCTGCCCAACGACAACACCTCGGTCCGCGTGATCGCCGACTACACCTCGCGCGACGAATACTGCTGCACCGGCGTGCAGATCCGCACCGGCCCGACGTATCCGTTCATCGACGCCCTCTCGAACGGCACCGGCCAGCGCCCGCCGGCGGCGGGCTTCGGGCCGCTGCCCTTCTCCCGCCACGCCTTCGCCAACCGCGACACCGGCCAGGAGATCGAGTACAAGGGCGTGTCGATCGAGGCAAACATCGACATCCCGTCGATGAACGCGACCCTGACCTCGGTCACCTCGTGGCGCGACTGGTCCGGCGTCATCGGCATGGACATCGACTACACCGGCGCCGACATCGCCTACCGTCCGCAGGACGGCGGCTACGCCTACACGGTCGAGAACCTGACCCAGGAGCTCCGCCTGGCGGGGCAAAATGATCGTCTCGACTGGCTGGTCGGCCTGTTCGCCACCAAGGAGGACATCGGCCGCACCGACAGCTGGTGGTATGGGGCGGACTACACCCCCTTCCTGTCCTTCCTGCTGACCTCGCGGTTCAACCAGGTCAACCCGGCCGTGGTCATCAGCCCGAACAGCGTCGGCTGCTTCACCCGTCCGGGCCAGACCGCCGTTGGCCTGCAGACCTGCCTGGGCACCGGCGGCGCCCTCTTCGGCGGCGGGCCGGGCTTCACCGTCGGCCAGGGCTTCCAGGACGCCTACGAGCAGGAATCCACCTCGTTCGCGATCTTCACCAACAACACCTGGCACGTCACTGACCAGTTCGACCTGACCCTCGGCCTTCGCTACACGATGGACGAGAAGAGCCTCGACGGCCTGCAGCAGAACCTGAACGGCAACGGCGGAACCTGCGCCGCCGCCGCCGCCAACGCGGCCGCCATCGCCGGCGCGGTCGGAGCGGCCAACGCGCCCACGGTCATCGGCAACTTCTGTCTGCCCTGGTCGAACTTCGCCTACAACAACCGTACCGTCAGCGAGAGCTTCGACGACGGCGAGCTCAGCGGCACCATCAAGGCCGCCTACCG
>JANJTI010000223.1 GCA_024711185.1 Brevundimonas sp.
GGCATGGACGCCGAGGACCAGCGCCGTATCGACGAGGCCCTGATCGGGCTCGACGGCACGCCGAACAAGAGCCGCCTGGGCGCCAACGCCATCCTCGGCGTCAGCCTCGCCTGCGCCAAGGCCAGCGCCATCAGTTCGAACCTGCCGCTGTACCGCTACCTCGGCGGCGTCTCGGCCCGGGTGCTGCCGACGCCGATGATGAACATCATCAACGGGGGGGCGCACGCCGACAATCCGATCGACATCCAGGAGTTCATGATCCTCCCGACCGGGGCCGAGAGCTTCTCCGAGGCCCTGCGGATGGGCGCCGAGATCTTCCACGCCCTGAAGAAGGCCCTCAAGGACGCCGGCCACAACACCAACGTCGGCGACGAGGGCGGCTTCGCCCCCAACCTGCAGTCCGCCGAGGCTGCGCTCGAGTTCATCACCAAGGCCGGTCAGGCCGCCGGCTACCTGGCGGGCGAGGACTTCCAGCTGGGTCTGGACGTCGCCTCGACCGAGTTCTTCAAGGACGGCAGGTACGTGATGAGCGGCGAGGGCAAGACCTTCGACCAGGAGGGCATGGTCGGCTATCTGGCGGACCTGTGCGAGCGTTTCCCGATCGTGTCGATCGAGGACGGCTGCGCCGAGGACGACTTCGACGGCTGGAAGCTGCTGACCGAGCGCCTCGGCGACCGGGTGCAGCTGGTCGGCGACGACCTGTTCGTGACCAACCCTGCCCGCCTGGCCGCCGGCATCGGCGAAGGTCTGGCCAATTCGATCCTCATCAAGGTCAACCAGATCGGCACGCTTTCCGAGACCCTGGATGCGGTCGATATCGCCCATCGCGCCGGCTACACGGCGGTGATGAGCCACCGCTCGGGCGAGACCGAGGACTCGACGATCGCCGATCTCGCCGTGGCCACCAACTGCGGCCAGATCAAGACCGGCTCGCTGGCGCGCTCGGACCGCACCGCCAAGTACAACCAGCTGCTCCGCATCGAGGAGATGCTGGGCGACCAGGGCGCCTATTACGGCGACGGCATGCTGCTGAAGTAGGCCGCCGGAGGAGCCGCAGAACCTCCGGCCAAGCTACGGTTCGTTAGGCATTTTCGGTCAGGACTCGTTGATCACGAGTCCGCGCTCAGAAGGAGCGTCCGAGTGCCCGAGCGGATGAAGCCCTACGTCCCGTCCTGCGTCCTGTTGCTACTGATCGCCTACCTCGGCGTGCAGGCCCTGACCGGCGAGCGCGGCCTGCTGGGCGGGGCCGAGCGGGAAGCGATGCTGCTGCGCCGGGAGGCGCAGTTGGCGCGCATCCTCGAAGAGCGGCGGGACCTGGAGGTGCGGGTCCGCTACCTGCGCACCGACAGCCTGTCACGCGACCTGCTTGAGGAGCGCGCCCGGGCCGTGCTCGGCTTCGCCGATCCCCGCGACTATGTGATCCGCGTCTCGCATCCGGCCGCAGAACGGGCTCCCGCCGCCAATTCGTGAACTTTAGTTACAGCTTCACCGGGGCGCTTTGCGTTTCGGGAACGAAGGCTGCTAAAGCCCCTTTCCGTAACGACAGAGGCCCGTGTCGCGGGCCCAGCCGGGAGTGAAGACGGATGGCGAAAGCCCCCGCCGCCAAAGCTGATTCCAGCAAGGCCAGGAGTATCCCCAACACGCCGCAGGCCTCGAAGGAGGACCTGCTGCGCTACTACCGCGAGATGGTGCTCATCCGCCGCTTCGAGGAGCGCGCGGGCCAGCTGTACGGCATGGGCCTGATCGGCGGCTTCTGCCACCTGTACATCGGTCAGGAGGCCGTGGCGGTCGGCGTGCAGGAAAGCGTCAAACAGGGCCACGACAAGATCATCACCGGCTACCGCGACCACGGCCACATGCTGGCCGCCGGCATGGATCCCAAGGAGGTCATGGCCGAGCTGACCGGGCGCATCGGCGGGTCGTCGAAGGGCAAGGGCGGCTCGATGCACATGTTCGACGTGCCGACGGGCTTCTACGGCGGCCACGGGATCGTCGGGGCGCAGGTGGCGCTGGGCACCGGCCTGGCCTTCGCCGGCAAATACCGCGGCGACGACTCTGTGGCCTTCGTCTATTTCGGCGACGGCGCGGCCAACCAGGGGCAGGTGTACGAGAGCTTCAACATGGCCCAGCTGTGGAAGCTGCCGGCCATCTACATCATCGAGAACAACCAGTACGCCATGGGCACCTCGATCGAGCGGTCGTCGGCGACGACCGAGCTCTACCAGCGCGGCGCCAGCTTCGGCATCCCGGGCGAGCAGGTCGATGGAATGGACGTGCTGGCGGTCCGCGACGCCACGGCGCGGGCGGTGAAGCGCGCCCGCGAGGGCGGCGGGCCGTACATTCTCGAGGTCAAGACCTACCGCTACCGCGGCCACTCCATGTCGGACCCGGCCAAGTACCGCACCAAGGAGGAGGTCGACGAGGTCAAGAAGACCCGCGACCCGATCGAGCACGTCAAGCTGCTGCTTGAGCAGGCGAAGGCCGGCGAGGACGAGCTCAAGGCCATCGACAACCAAATCAAGGCGATCGTCGCCGAAGCCGTGCAGTTCGCACAGGAAAGCCCGGAGCCGGACCCGTCCGAGCTCTACACCGACGTCTACGTGGAGGCCTGAGCCGTGACCGACATCCTGATGCCGGCGCTGTCTCCCACGATGGAAGAGGGCACCCTGACCAAGTGGCACATCAAGGCGGGCGACACCGTGTCGGCCGGCCAGGTGATCGCCGAGATCGAAACGGACAAGGCGACCATGGAGGTCGAGGCCGTCGACGAGGGCGAGGTGCTGGAAATCCTCGTCCCGGAAGGCTCCGAGAACGTGAAGGTCAACACGCCGATCGCGCGCCTTGCCGGCGATGACGCCGGCGCTGCGGGCAAGCCGGGCTCCCCGGCGTCTGAGCCCGGGGCGGCCGAGGCCAGCGTCACGCAGGACGGCGGCGCGGCCGTGTCGGCCTCAGGCGACCCCGAGAAGAAGGACGACACCGCGAAGGGGCCGAAGGTCGAGCGGAAGGATCCGGACATTCCGGCCGACGCCAAGCTGGTCAAAACCACCATCCGCGACGCCCTGCGCGACGCCATGGCCGAGGAGATGCGGCGGGACGAGGCCGTCTTCCTGATCGGCGAGGAAGTCGCCCAGTACCAGGGAGCCTACAAGGTCAGCCGCGAGCTGCTGCAGGAGTTCGGCGCCCAGCGGGTGGTCGACACCCCGATCACCGAGCACGGCTTCGCCGGCCTCGGGGTCGGCGCGGCGATGGCCGGGCTGAAGCCGATCGTCGAGTTCATGACCTTCAACTTCGCCATGCAGGCCATCGACCACATCATCAATTCGGCGGCCAAGACCCTGTACATGTCGGGCGGCCAGATCCGCGCGCCGATCGTGTTCCGCGGCCCCAACGGCGCCGCCAGCCGCGTCGCCGCCCAGCACAGCCAGGACTATTCCGCCTGGTACGCCCAGGTTCCGGGCCTGAAGGTCGTCGCCCCCTATGACGCCGCCGACGCCAAGGGGCTGCTGAAGGCGGCCATCCGCGACCCGAACCCGGTCGTCTTCCTCGAGCACGAGATGATGTACGGGCTCGAAGTCGACGTGCCCGAGGTCGAGGACTGGGTTCTGCCGATCGGCAAGGCCAAGGTCCGCCGCGAGGGGACCGACGTCACCATCACCGCCCACAGCCGCATGGTCGGCTTCGCCCTGCAGGCGGCCGAGAAGCTGGCGGAGGAGGGGATCAGCTGCGAGGTCGTCGACCTGCGCACCCTGCGTCCGCTCGACCACGATACCATTGTCGAGAGCGTGAAGAAGACCAGCCGCCTGGTCTCGGCCGAGGAAGGCTGGGGTCCGATGGGTGTCGGGGCCGAGGTGGTGGCGCGGGTGATCGAGCACGCCTTCGA
>JANJTI010000229.1 GCA_024711185.1 Brevundimonas sp.
GCGGTGATGAAGGGCAAGTTGATTTCGGTCTGCGTCGTTGACGACAGCTCGATCTTGGCCTTTTCCGCGGCTTCCTTGAGGCGCTGAAGGGCGAGCTTGTCGTTCTTCAGGTCGATGCCCTGTTCCTGCATGTACTCCGCCGCCAGGTATTCCACCCGGCGCATGTCGAAGTCCTCACCGCCTAGGAAGGTGTCGCCGGTGCTCGACTTCACCTCGAACACGCCGTCGCCGATCTCGAGGATCGAGACGTCGAAAGTGCCGCCGCCGAGGTCATAGACGGCGATCTTCTGGCCGTCGTTCTTGTCGAGACCATAGGCCAGGGCGGCCGCGGTCGGCTCGTTGATGATGCGCAGGACCTCGAGGCCGGCGATCTTGCCGGCGTCCTTGGTGGCCTGGCGCTGGGAGTCGTTGAAGTAGGCCGGGACGGTGATCACCGCCAGGGTGACCGTCTCGCCGAGGTAGGCCTCCGCGGCCTCCTTCATCATGCCGAGCGTGTAGGCCGAGATCTGCTGGGGCGAATAGTCCTTGCCGTGGGCGCGCACCCAGGCGTCGCCGGTCGGGCCCTTGACGATCTCGTAGGGCACCATGCCCTTGTCCTTGGCCACGACGGGATCGTCGTAATTGCGGCCGATCAGGCGCTTGATGGCGAAGAAGGTGTTGGCCGGGTTGGTCACGGCCTGGCGCTTGGCGGGCTGGCCGACGAGAACCTCGCCGCCATCCTGGATGGCCACCACCGACGGGGTGGTGCGGTTGCCTTCCGCGTTCTCGATGACCTTCGGGTTCTTGCCGTCCATGACGGCCACGCACGAATTGGTGGTGCCGAGGTCGATGCCGATGATCTTGGCCATGGGCTTTTTCTTCTCTCCGTTCAGCGGGCGATGCGGCGGCCTCGGATGGAGCGCCGCGCGTGACCGCCCCCGATCAAGGGTCCGATCTGTTGATGTCGTCTCGCCGAAAGCCCCACGAACTGCGGGGTTTTCCGGCGGTTGTCGCCGATATGGGAAACACCCCCCGGCCCGCAAGCCCTCGGGGCCGATTCTCGTCAGGCCCCGTCAGTCGCAGAGCCGGCAGGGACGCAGGCATAAGGCGACGCACAAGGCCGGCGCGGGTCCGGGGTGGGGAGTGCTGAGATGATCGCCTGCAAGATCGCCGTCCGCGCCTGCCTCGCCGCCGTCCTGCTCGCCGCCGCGCCCCTGGCCGCCGCCGCGCCGCCCGTGACCGCCGATCGCATCGCGGCCCCGGTCCAGTCCCGCGACGGCCAGGACCGTCGGGTGCGCATCCACAACCAGACCGGCTGGACGATGACCGGCTTCCAGGCCTCGGACGCGGGCGCCGAGGACTGGCGGGAGGACCTGCTGGGCCCCGGCGCGCTGGCGGCGGGAGCCAGCGTGACGATGAACATCGACCACGGGTCGGGCGCGTGCGTCCACGATTTCAGGGCCCGCTTCGCGAACGGGCAGGCGCTGATCCGCTCCGGCGTCAACGTCTGCCGCATCGCCGACTATTACTTCACGCGCTGAAAGGCCGGGTCAGGCGGCGGCCTCGGCGGAGGCGGGCTCCAGCGGCCGCAGGTCCAGCAGGGCGAAGAGGCGGGCGTCCTCGTCCTGTTCGGGATTGGGCGTCGTCAGCAGCCGGCCTCCGACGAAGATGGAGTTGGCCCCGGCGAGGAAGCAGAGGGCCTGCATCTCGGGGCTCATGGTCTCGCGGCCCGCCGACAGGCGCACCATGGACTTCGGGCAGACGAGGCGCGCCACGGCCACGGTGCGCACGAACTCGATCGGGTCGATCTCGCCCTCGCGTTTCACGCGCTCGCCGAGCGGCGTCCCGGCGACCGGGACGAGGGCGTTGACCGGCAGGCTGTCGGGGTGCTCCGGCAGCGTGGCCAGGGCGTGCAGCAGCCCGGCCCGGTCGCGCCGGCTCTCGCCCATGCCGACGATGCCGCCGCAGCAGGTGCTCATGCCGGCGTCGCGCACGTGCTTCAGGGTGTCGAGTCGGTCCTGGTACGTCCGGGTCGTGACCACCTCGGCGTAGTACTCCGGCCCGGTGTCGAGGTTGTGGTTGTAGTAGTCCAGCCCCGCCGCCTTCAGCTGCCGCGCCTGGTCTTCGGTCAGCATGCCCAGCGTCGCGCAGGTCTCCAGCCCCAGCGCCTTCACGCCGGCGATCATGGCCGCCAGCTTCGGCGTGTCGCGGTCCTTCAGCTCACGCCAGGCGGCGCCCATGCAGAACCGGCTGGCGCCGCCGGCCTTCGCCGCCATGGCCTCGGCGATCACAGCCGTGGCGTCCATCAGCTTTTCGGCCTTCAGCCCGGTGTCGAAGCTGGCCGACTGGGAGCAGTAGCCGCAGTTCTCGGCGCATCCGCCGGTCTTGACCGACAGCAGCTGGCTCTTCTGCACCTCGGACGGATCGAACCATGCGCGGTGGACGGTCGCGGCGTCGTAGACCAGCTCCATGAAGGGCCGCGCGAACAGCGCCTCGACTTCGGCGAGGGTCCAGTCGTGGCGGGGGGTGGCGGGGTCGCGGCTCATCCCGCCTGCTTAGCGCCGGAGCGCATCCGCGCCAAGGCGACAGCGGGCCTCCGCCGCCAAACATATAAAGATATCCTTATGCCTTTCTTGCTCCCCGGCGACGGGCGGTCTATAGGCCGCCCCGAACAGCCGACCGGAAAGCGACCCATGACCGACTACATCGTCCGCGACATCTCCCTGGCCGACTACGGCAACAAGGAGATCGCCATCGCCGAGACCGAAATGCCCGGCCTGATGGCGTTGCGGGCCGAGTTCGGCAAGGAGCAGCCGCTGAAGGGCGCCCGCATCGCCGGC
>JANJTI010000239.1 GCA_024711185.1 Brevundimonas sp.
GGGCCTCCGCCGTGGGCGGGCAGCCAGGAACGTAGATGTCGACGGGAACGATCCGGTCACAGCCGCGCACGACCGAATAGGAATAGTGGTAATAGCCACCACCGTTGGCACAGGAACCTGCGCCGTCGCCTTGCTGCGGACCGCGACCGGCGCGACCGCCGGGACCGCGACAGCGGCCTCAGCGAACGGTCAGACGACGATCTCGCTGAACGTCGAGGGCCTGCCGCCGGGCGAACATGGGGTTCACGTTCACACGACCGGCCGCTGCGATCCGCCGGCCTTCGAGAGCGCCGGCGGGCACTGGAACCCGGGCGGGACCCGCCACGGGCTGGAGAATCCCCAAGGCCAACACGCGGGCGACCTGCCCAATCTGACCGTCGGCGCGGATGGGCGCGGCACGCTGGAGTATCGCCTCAAGGGCGGCGCCTTCGACGGATTGATGGACGCCGACGGTTCCGCCTTTGTGGTCCACGCCTCGAGGGATGATCAGCGAACCGACCCGTCCGGCGACAGTGGCGACCGCATCGCCTGCGGCGTGTTCGAGCGCGGCTGACGGCTACGGACGCCGGGCGCGGACCCTCGCCCATCCGGTGCGCAGCCGACTCAGCGGACGAGGACCCAACGCCGATACTCCGCGCACCGGCAGCAGGAAGGTGAGGAGGAACGCGGCGATAGCGAGTGCGACGGCAAGTGTCTCGTTGGGCATGGCGGCCTCCAGTCCCGTTGAGGATCACCTTTCCGGGGAGGTCGACCTTGACCGGGATCAACCTCGCCGCGCGAACGTCTCGACTTGCGCCTGATCAAGGTGGAGCAGACCCGGCGCGGGCAGGTGTCGTGCGACAGGAGGTCCCCCATGCCGCATCCGACGCCAAGAATCGTCGCCTGCGTGGACAGCTCGCCCGAGGGACTGCGCCTCGCGCGGGCGTCCGCCGACCTCGCGCGACAACTCCACGCCCGGCTCGTGGCGCTCTGGGGCCTGCGCCGCCCCTCCCCGTCTCCGGCCGAGACCTTTGCGCGGGGGTCCGGGCCGATGCACGAGGTGTTCGCGCACGAAGTCGCCGCGTCGGCCGAGCTGACGGCGCGGGCCCGACGGGAGTGCGAGCTCGCTACAGGTTCCGCGGGCGTGGCGGTGGAATTCCGGCCGGTCCGGGACGACGCCGCCTCTCCCCTTCCGCCGGCGGAGGCGGGCGACCTGTTCGTGGTCGGCGATCCGCGTCTGCCGGACCAGCCCGAAGCCCTGTCCGGCGAGCGGCTCCTGATCGGCTCCGGACGCCCCGTCCTGATCCTTCCAGCCGGCGCGAGTCTCGATCTCGACCGACCCGTGCTGATCGGCTGGAACGGCAGTCCGGCCGCCCGGCGGGCCGCCGAGGACGCCCTGCCCCTGATCCGCCATGCCGGATCGGCGACCATCCTCGTCGTCGACGAAGCCGCCTCGCCGGAAAGCGCGCAGGACCTCGCCGCGACTCTGACGGAGCGCAGCGTCATGCCCACGGTGCGGGCTGTGGAGTCCGGATCCGCCACGGTCGCCGAGACCATCGCCGCCGTCGCCGTCGAACTGGGCGCCGGACTGATCGTCCTCGGCGGCTACAGTCGTTCGCCCACCCTCGAGCGCATCTTCGGCGGCGTCAGCCGAACGTTCCTCGCC
The DNA here is from genome assembly GCA_024711185.1 of Brevundimonas sp. Classification (GTDB taxonomy): domain Bacteria; phylum Pseudomonadota; class Alphaproteobacteria; order Caulobacterales; family Caulobacteraceae; genus Brevundimonas. The sequence continues at coordinate 1,646 of JANJTI010000239.1, forward strand.
GGCGCGTCCGGGCCGCTGCTGCTTTCCCACGTTCCGGGGCGGGTCGCCCGGGGCGAAGCCTCCGAACACGCCACGGCGTGACCGTCGACGCCCGCCGCCCGACGGGCTTCATCGGGGCCGCACCCGCCCGCCGTCGGCGACCGCCTGACCGGGATAGACCACGACCCGTTGGCCGGGCGCCAGGCCGGAGCGGACCTCGGTCAGTTCGCCGTCGCTCTGGCCGATCTGCACCGGCGTGAGCCGCGCCCGGCCGCCCTCCACCCGGAACACCGCCCACCGTCCTCCGTCGCGAAACAGGCTGCCGACCGGAACGCGCAGCACCGAATCCGCGCGCCATACCGTGACCGCCGCCTCCACCCGATAGCCGTGACCCACCGCCCGCCAGGACGCTGGCGGGTCGACGGCGTCGATGATCACATTCACCCGCTGCTCCTCCACCCCGAGCGCGGAGACTTTCAGAAAGCCGGCCGGCTCGATCTTTCGCACACGCCCGCTCACCGGCGGCCCGCCCCAGGAGTCGATGCTGACCGGCGCGCCGACGCTGACCCGCGCGGCGTCGGACGACAGCAGCTCGGCGACCACCTCGATGTCGCCCGGATCGCCGATCTCCATCACCGGCGCGCCCTGTGCGACCACCGCCTCGCTCTCCTGCAACACCCGCAGCACCCGGCCCGCCGCCGGCGCGCGGATGGAAACCGTACGCGCCGTGCCCCCGCTCCCTCCCGGATCGACCAGACGCGTCCGGGCCGCCTCGAGGTCCGCCTGCCGCACGCCGACCCCGGCGCGGGCGTGGGCGACGGCGGCGGCGGCGGTGCGCAGTTCCAGCCGGGCGCGATCGAGGGCGCTCTGCGACGCCACCCCGCCGGCGAACAGGGTTTCCGCGCGCTGCGCCTCGCTCCGCGCCCACGCCAGCTGGGTCTCCGCGCGCTCGAGTTCCGCCTGCGACAGCTGCAGCCCGGCCATCCCGGCGCGGACGGCGGCTTCGCCTTCCCTCCGCGAGCGCTCGTCGATGAACGTCGGCGGGGCAGGCTGCACGACGGCGATCACCTCCCCCGCCGCCACGGGTTCGCCGGCGCGGTTCCCGACCCGCAGCAGGCGTCCGGCCACCGGCGCCGAGACCACATAGACCTCCCGCGAGCGGGTGCGCGCCTCGTCGCGGATCGTCACGGTCAGCGGGCCGCGGCTGACCTCGGCCGTGTCCACAGCCGCCGCGCCGGGCCGGAAGGCCAGGGCGAGCAACGCCGCGAGCCCTACGGCGACGAGGGCCCAGAAGACGGTCCGGAAGGAGAGTCTCGGCATCTGCAGCCTCATCGGGCTCACTCCCCCGTCTTCAGGGCGCTGGCGAGATCCAGCCGGTCGATCTGCATCCGCACCAGCAGGCCGGCCGCCGCCGTGATCGCCAGCACCATGGCCCCGGCCAGACCGAAGGTGCCAGGCGACACCGCGAACGGCAGTCGGAACAGGTCCGAACTCATCGCATGGGCGAGGTACCAGGCCAGGGCCGCCCCTGCCGCCGCACCCAGCGGCAGGGCGACGAGCGTCAGCACCACCACCTCGCCGAGCAGGATGTACGACACGTCGGCGCGCGAGAAGCCGAGGACCCGAAGCGAGGCCAGTTCGCGGCTGCGCTCGGCGAAGGAAATCCGGATGGTGTTGTAGACCACCCCTGCCGCGATCAGGCTGGCGAAGCCGACGTAGGTGAAGATGGCGACTCCGAGGTTCTCGTCGATCAGTTCCGCGAGACGCCGCACCGCTTCGTCCTGCAGCCCGACGCCGACCACGGTCGGCGCCGCCTTGAGCCGCGCATAGAGTTCGTCCGTTCGCCGGGGATCGACGCCCAGCC
>JANJTI010000287.1 GCA_024711185.1 Brevundimonas sp.
CATCCGCCCCGCCCACGGCCCCGGCGAAGCCCGCCGCTGCCAGCCGGAGCAGGTTTGGCCAAGGATCGCGGGCCGCCAGCATGCGCCGCGACGACCGCGCTTCGATCATCGCCGGCGCCTCCCGTCCGAAAGCCTTGCCGATCGAGCGCCACATCAGCCGCAGCGCCCGTATCTTGGCGAGGCTGTCGAAACAGGTCTGGTCCACGGAGACGCCGAGCACCGTCCCCTTCAGCGCCCGCTCGGCCGTCATCCCGGCCGCCATCGCCGCCTTGACCAGCGCCACCGCGTTCGCCGCCGCGAAGGCCAGCTCCTGGGCGATCGAGCCGCCGGCCTCGTGCGCGACCTGTCCCGAAGCGAGGAAGAAGGTCGCTTCCGGATAGGCCGTGGCGTGTCGCGCCGCCGCCGCGGCGGCCTCGGCCAGATGGTCTTCCATCCGCCGCGGCGCCCCCCCGCTCTCGGCAAAGTTCGAAATCGGGTCCATGTGGAACATCAACCGCGCCCGCGGGGCGCCCTTGGCCGTCCCCGCCAGGGCGTCCGCCGCCGCGGGTCCGGCGAAGCCGGCCTCGAGCCCGACCGCCGCAAGCTCCAGCGCCACGCCGTCCAGCGCGTGCGTCAGCGCCGCGGCGTCCCGCGCCACGCCGCCGCCCAGCACCACGGACGCCGCCCCGCCTTCCAGCTCGGCGCGCACGGCGGCGTTGGCCGCCCCGGCGTCTTCGGCCTCGACCAGCGCCCGCAGGTCCCAGGCGCGCCCGTCGGCGTCGGAGGCGCGCGGCGCGAACAGCGGCTCCACGCCGGTCGCCGCCGCGTAGAGCGGTCGTACCGCCAGCCCGTCGGGGTCCAGGTGCACCAGGCTCTCGAGCGGCCGGTCCTTCAGCGCCGTCTCGGCGAGCGCGCGCCACTCGGCGGGCGAGGGGGTCGGAAAGGTCTGCGACATGGCTGCTCCCATGCCTCCTTGCGATGGCCGGGTCCAGAGGTGGGGGCTTTCCGCCACTACTGGCGTTGCAGTTCCGGAGGCGGCCCCCACATCAGGTCTCCGTGCTGAAGGAGCTTCCGATGGCCGACCTCTCCGCCTTCCCCATCACCCGCCGCTGGCCCGCGCGGAACCCGGACGTCCTGCAGCTCTATTCGCTGAACACCCCCAACGGGGTGAAGGTGTCGATCATGCTCGAGGAGACCGGCCTGCCGTATGAGGCGCACCTCGTCGACATCATGAAGGATCAGAGCTGGACGCCCGAGTTCCTGTCGCTCAATCCCAACGGCAAGATTCCGGCCATCCTCGACCCCGATGGCCCGGGCGGAAAGCCGCTGGCCCTGTTCGAGTCCGGCGCTATCCTGGTCTACCTCGCCGAGAAGACGGGCAAGCTCCTGCCGGCCGATCCGGCGGCGCGTTACCAGACGCTGCAGTGGGTCATGTTCCAGATGGCCGCCGTCGGCCCGATGTTCGGCCAGGTCGGCTTCTTCCACCGCTTCGGGGGCCGCGACTGGGAGGACAAGCGCCCGCTGCAGCGCTACGTCGCCGAGTCGAAACGCCTGCTCGGCGTGCTCGACGACCGGCTCGCCGGCCGCGACTGGATCATGGGCGACTACTCCATCGCCGACGTCGCCACGCTGGGCTGGGTGCGCAACCTGGTCGGATTCTACGAGGCGCGCGATCTGGTGGCGTTCGACTCCCTGCATCACGTCCCGGCCTGGCTGGAGCGCGGCCTCGCCCGACCGGCGGTGCGGCGGGGCCTGGAGATTCCGTCGCGCGGCTGAGCCCCCGGGAACCCGCCCGCACCGCCAAGGTTCTCTTCACACAAGGAGAAGACCCATGGGCATGACCGATCAGGTGATCCGCGAAGTCCCGCGGCCGGACGTAGACGCCGATGATGCGCGTCTGCGGCGTATCCGCGACCTGCTGGCCGAGGCGCGCCACCGCGACAGCGACTCGGTCCTGGACGACATTGCGCAGGTGCTGGGCGAACGGGTCCGCCCGGCCGAAATCTACCAGAAGCCGCTGGGTTGACGCCACGACGGCCGCGCGGCCCCACGCGCCGGGGCGGGATCCCGCGATAATGGACGCGAGACGGCCGCGCTCCCGGTCCGATTGACCCTGAACGGTTGGAGGTCGCCGGTTCACCGGTCTTCCCAAGGCGCGCCTCGGCATGAGGTTCGGGAAGTCGTGCGGATGCATCAGGAAGCGTCAGGCGCGCGGCGTTGCCATTCGTCGCGCCCCGTCTATCGTCCCCCCGAGAGGGAGGAGACATCCGTGGACAGCGTCAATGCGCCTGTGGCGCCAGTCAGCGAGACCGATCCGTTCGCCCAGCTGCGCGACGCCTTCGCCGGGCGTACGGCGCTGCTGCTGGAGGACGATCCGGCTCTGGCGGCCCATGTCGCCGACCGGCTTGCGGAAGCGGGCTTCGCGCGGGTGGACCGGTTCGACGCCGGCGAGGCGGCGCTGTCGGCGGCGACCGCCACCCCTTACGACATCCTGATTCTCGACCGTCACACCCGCGGCCTCGACGGGCTCGAGACCCTGCGTCGGCTGCGGGCCGGAGCGGGGCCCTCCTCGGACGCTCCCGCCATGATGCTGACCGCGCTGGGAGCCGAGCGGCAGAAGGTGGAGGGGCTGCTCGGCGGCGCCGACGACTATCTGGCCAAGCCGGTTGGCGACGAGGAGTTGCTGGCCCGGATCGCCGCCCAGCTGCGCCGGTCCGCCCGTCGCGCCCGGCCGGCGGGTTCCGACATCGTCAACGGTCCCTTCCGCCTGTCCCCCGGCGCCCGCACGCTGAAGCTGGAGATCGGCGACGAGGCCCGGCTCATCGATCTGTCGCCGCTGGAGTTCGCCATCGTCTGCGAGCTGATGAGCGCCCGCGGCCAGCCGGTGACCAAGACCATGCTGTGGGACCGCTGCTGGGTGGAGTGGAACTTCCTGCCCGACAACTTCGTGAACATCATCGACGCCCGCATCAGCGCCCTGCGTCGCCGGTTGAAGGAGCAGGCGCCCGAACTGGGCGAGGACCTGCACCCCCTCATCGTCTCGGCGCGCAGCCAGAGCCTGGTGTTCCGCGACCTCTCGTCCGGCGAAGGCTGAGCCGCGGATGTCCGGCGGCGTCCGGAGCGTGCGGGCCTGGCTCGGGCGCCGCACCACGACCCAGCTGGCCGCCGGCATCGCCGTGCTCTCGGCCCTCGCGCTGTCCGGCTCGCTGATCGTCACCGGCTCCGCCGTGCGACTGGAGCAGCGCCAGCGCGCCGCTCTGGCCGCCCTCGACGACTACAGCGCCATGGTCGCCAAGCTGAACGTCGAAAGCGACATGACCGGCGATACGATCACCGCCGCGGACGCCATCTATCTGTCGAACTGGCTGACGGCCTTCCAGAACGGCCCGGCGCGAAGGGGAGAGGCGCAGTCGCTGGAGGAGACCTGCCGCACCGGACGTGGCGGCGCCGGGGTGCGTTTCATCCGCGCGCCGGTCGGCAAGCCGGCCGGGCTGACCGCGCTGGAGACCGTCCGCGGCGTACGGGCTCCGCAGCTCGGGGCCGACGTCTGGCTGGTGCGGCTCGATCCCGGAGTTCTGTGTCCGTCGCGGAGGGTCGAGGTGGTGGTGGTCCGCCGCTCCGTCGGGGCGCTGGATATCGCCGTCGGCCGCGTGGTGGACCGGTCGGGCGCGGCGTGGGCGCGGGCGGTGGCCATGGTCATCGGCGTCGGCGCCCTGTTGCTGGCGACGGGCCTCGCGATCGCCACCTTCGCGCGCCGGCGCCTGACGAGCGCGGTGACCGAAGTCAGTCGGGCGCTGGATCGCGCCGCCGTCGGGGATTTCTCCGTCCGCGCGCCGGATACCGACGTGGCGCCTGAACTCACCGAACTGTCCAGTCACGTCAACCAGACGCTGGACCGCCTCGAGGAACTGCTCGCCTGGCTGCGAGATTCCGCCGACCAGCTGGCCCATGACTTCCGCACCCCTCTGGCGCGGGCGTCGGCGCGGCTGGACCGGCTGGCGGCGACCGCCGAGCCGCCCGAGGCCCGAAGGCTCGCGGCGGAGGCGCGCGGCGACCTCGACGCCCTGATCCGGGCGATGAACGAAGCGATGGCCTTGCGCGACGGGGAGGCCTGGTCGTTCGAGACGGTGCGGCTCGACACCCTCGCCGCCCAGTGCGTGGAGCTCTACGGCCCGCTGGCGGAGGAGCGCGGGGTCTCCATCCGGCTGAACGCCGCCCCGACGCCGGTGCTGGGGGTCCGTTCGCTGCTGCAGAGGGCCGTCGCCAATCTCGTCGACAACGCAGTGAAGTTCTCGCCCGACGGCGGGGTGGTCAAGGTGGCGGTCGGGTGCGACGCCGGCGGCCCGTGGCTGTCCGTCGCCGATCAGGGGCCGGGTTTCCCCGACGGCTCCGCCCCGGCGTCTTGCCCGGCCGATGCGGAGCGGGAGAGCCACGGCATGGGACTGGCTTTCGTGCGCGCCATCCTGCGCCGGCACGGGGCCTCCATGACGATTGATGACGCCCGGCCGGGGGCTGTCGTCACGGCGCGCTTCTCGCGCTAGGCTCCCACGATGACAGGGGGTTCCAGCATGCGGCGCATGATCTACCGGGCAGGCGGGACGTTCGCTCCGGCGCTGGCGGCGGCGGTCTCGATCCTCGCCGCCGGTTCGGCGGTCGCCCAGACCGGCCCGTCGTCGCCGATTCCCTACGACGCGGAACGGGGCGTGTTCAGCTTCGCCGGCGGACTGGAGCGGGCGCTGCCCGCCGTCGTGCAGGTCACCACCCTGGGTCGCTCCGGCGGACCCAGCTCGGGAGACAGCGAGCCGAGACCGATCTCCGCCGGTTCCGGCGCGATCATCGACGCCCGTGAGGGCGTGGTCGTCACCAACAATCACGTGGTCGAGGGCGGGCGCAAATTCACCGTCGATCTTGCCGACGGCCGGATCTTCGACGCCGTGCTGGTGGGCGCCGACAAGGCCACCGACCTCGCGGTCCTGCGCATCGAAGGCGACGGCGCGGCGTCGGGCCTGACGCAGATCGAGGTCGCCAACTCCGACGCCCTGCGCACCGGCGACCTGGCCTTCGCGGTCGGCTATCCCCTCGGCCTCGACCAGACCCTGACCATGGGCGTGATCTCCGGCCTCGGCCGGTCGGGCATGGGCGACCGTATCGAGGACTACATCCAGACCGACGCGGCGGTGAATTCGGGCAACTCCGGCGGCCCCCTGCTGGACAGTCGCGGCCGGCTGATCGGCGTCAACACCTCGATCCTGTCCAGCGGCGGCGGCGGCAACGACGGCATCGCCTTCGCGGTGCCGAGCCGCATCATGATGTACGTGGTCAACCAGCTGCGCACGACCGGCGAGGTGAAGCGCGGACAGACCGGAGCCATCCTCGGCTCGCTCAACCCCGAGCGTGCGCGCGACTTCGGCCTGGGCATCGTGCGGGGCGCGGTGATCGAGGACGTGGCTCCGGGATCCTCCGCCGAGGCAGCCGGCCTGCGCCGCGGCGACATCGTCACCCGCATCCAGAACCGCCCGGTGTCGAACGCCGGCACCGTGGCCGCCGCCATCGGCATCGCGGAGCCGGGCACGACGGTCGAGGTGGTCTATCTGCGCGACGGCCGCGAGGGCCGCGCGGCGCTTCGGGTCGAGCCCGGATCGGAGCGCCTGGCTGCGATCGGCCTCGAGGCCGCCCTGGCCCGGGGCGCGACCTTCCGGTCCACCGCCGAAGGGGTGCAGGTCGTGGCGGTGGAGGGCGGCTCGCCCGCCGCTGCGGCGGGGCTGCAGGCCGGCGACATCGTCGAGGGGATCGACGGCGGAGACGCGGCCGGCCTCGCCGATCTGGAACGGCTGGCGGCGCCGGGAGAGCGTCGCCTGACGGTGCGGCGGGGCACGGAGGCGGTCGAGGTTGTCCTGCCCTGAAGCCTGGCGCCTCTGCGTCCGCGGCGGACAGCAAAACGCCCGCCGGGCCGGGAGGGGGAGGAGGCCAGGCGGGCGTCTCGCTTTGGAGGAAGCATCGGCCCGCCGAAGCCCTTGATGGAACGATCCAGGGGGCTGGGGGGGCTGTTCAGGATCCGGAACCGCTCCGAACTCCGACGAGCCGATAAGTCCGTGTCGCCCCCCAAGGGGGCGGGCGATGGGCCGAACGGAGGCGTTTTCGTGTTCGGGACGAATTCCTCGCATTGCGGCGTTCGCGACACGGCGGAACCGCAAGAACGGGGCTGGCCCGACGGGCGCGGGCAGGCCTAGAGTGCGGCGATGAGCGACGCCGCCGACGCGCAGCCGCAGGCCGGCCCGGTCTTCTTCGACCGGCGCGAGCTGGACCAGATCCTGCGAGTCTATGGCCGCATGGTCGCTTCGGGCGAATGGCGCGACTACGCCGTTGTCGGTCATCGGGACGTGGCCGAGTTCGCCGTCTTCCGCCGCTCGGGGGACGCCCCCGCCTACCGTATCGAGAAGCGGCCCGCCCTGCGTCTGAAGCAGGGCCAGTGGGCGGTGATCGGCGAGGGCGGCGTCATCCTGCGCCGCGGCCGCGAGTTGCCACAGGTCCTGCGGGTCTTCGACAGCCGGCGCTTCAGCGTGGTGGAATAGAAAAAGGGCCCGGATCGCTCCGGGCCCCTCTGTTTCGGTGATCCGGGCCGACTATTCGCGGTTGCCGCCCATGAACATCAGCAGAAACTGGAACAGGTTGATGAAGTTGATGAACAGGCTCAGCGCGCCGAAGCCGGTGGCCACGCCCATCGCCGCTTCGTTTCCGCCCAGGGCGTAGTAGGTCATCTTCAGCCGCTGGGTGTCGTAGGCGATCAGCCCCGAGAAGATCAGCACGCCAAGGGCGCTGATGATCAGCATCAGGGTTCCGCTGCCGAGGAACATGTTGACGATGGATGCGATGATCAGGCCGATCACGCCCATGATCAGGAAGCTGCCCCAGCCGGTCAGGTTCTTCTTCGTGGTGTAGCCGAACAGGCTCAGCGCGCCGAAGGCCGCGGCGGTCACGAAGAAGGTCGAGGCCACCGAGGCGCCCGTGTAGCGCAGGAAGACGAAGCCGAGCGAGGCGCCGATCGACGCCACCACGGCCCAGTACAGCAGGTTGACGCCGCCGGCGGTGGGATTCTTCATGAAGAACATCGAGCCGAACAGCAGCACCAGCGGCAGGAACTGGACGATCATGCCCGGCATGGTGATGCCGTAGCCGGTCGGTGTCTGAACCCAGAGCAGGCTGGTGACCTCCGGGACGTTCCCGGTCACGTACGCCAGCACTCCGGCCACCACCAGGCCGATGGCCAGCTTGTTGTAGACGCCCAGCATGAAGCTGCGCAGGCCCGCGTCCACCGCCATGTCGGCGGTCTGCGGGATGGAATAGCCGTTTCTGAAATCGCTCATCGCGGTTTCGAATCCTCCTTTTGGCCGGGTCGTCCCGACCTTTGCGCAAATATTGGTCGCGCGGGCCTCGTCTGCAAGGAAAACCGGACTTGGGCCGGGCGGTTGCAGCCGCTACCAAGGGTCGCATGATCCGGCTGTTCACCGCCCTGTCGATTCCCGAGGACGTGTCGGACACGCTCGCTCGCCGGCAGACCGGCCTGCCCGGCGCCAAATGGCGCACCGCGGAGCAGTTGCACGTCACCCTGGCCTTCTACGGCGAGATCGACGAGCGACGGGCCGACGACCTCGCCGCCGAACTGAGCCGGGCCGCGGCGGGCGGGCCGTTCGAGATCGTCCTGTCCGGCGTCGGCGCCTTCGGCGACGGCCACCGCACCCACGCCATCTGGGCCGGGGTCGAGACGAACGAGCGCCTCTCGGTGCTGGCCGGCCGCTGCCGCGCCGCCGGCGAGCGCGCCGGCGTGGTCATGGAGCGGCGCGATTATCGCCCGCACGTGACGCTCGCCTACCTGAAGCCGCAGACCAATCCGGACCGGGTCGGGGGCTGGATCACGGGGCACAACCTGCTGCGCTCGCCGCCGATCCGCATCGACCGTTTCGGACTTTGGTCCAGCCGCCTGTCGCACGAGGGCAGCCAGTACCAGCTCGAACGGGAGTACCCGCTGTGACCGGACCGGTGATCCAGACCGAACGCCTGGCCCTGCGCCCGATCGCGCTGGAGGACTTCCCGCGTTGGGCGGAGATGATGGCCGATCCCGAGGCGGCGCGCTTCCTCGGCGGGGCGCAGCCGGCGGCGACGGCGTGGCGCGGCTTCATGACCATGGCCGGCGCGTGGAGCCTGACCGGCGTGTCGATGTTCTCGGTGATCGAGCGCAACAGCGGCCTGTGGCTGGGCCGCATCGGCCCGTGGCGGCCGCACGACTGGCCGGGTACGGAGGTGGGCTGGGGCCTGCACCCTGCGGCGCAGGGCAAGGGCTACGGCGTCGAGGCGGCGACCGCGGCGATCGACTACGCCTTCGACGTGCTGGGCTGGACCGAGGTCATCCACTGCATCGATCCCGACAATCTCCCGTCGATCCGTCTGGCCGAGCGGGTCGGCTCTTATAACCAGGGCCCGACGCGCCTGCCGCCGCCGTTCGACCAGCTGGCGATCGACCGCTGGGGCCAGACGCGTGAGGAATGGCGGGCCCGTCCGCGCTGATCCCGGAACCGCGCCCTAACGTCACGCTTTGACCGCTGCGGCCGTTCGGCTAGGCAGGACGGCGGGAAACGAAGAGGACGGCCATGCGCGTACTGGTTCTGGGCGGCGATGGATTCTGCGGCTGGCCGACGGCCTTGCACCTGTCTGCGCGCGGCTGGGACGTGCTGATCGTCGACAATCTCAGCCGCCGCAACATCGACAACGAACTGGAGGTCCAGTCGCTGACCCCGATCCGCACCATGGGCGAGCGCCTCGCCGCGTGGAAGGAGGTCTCGGGCCGGACCATCGAATTCGTCAACATGACCGTCGGCAAGGAGTTCGACCGCCTCGTCGCCCTGATCCGCGACTGGAAGCCGGACAGCGTCGTGCACTTCGCCGAGCAGCGCGCCGCGCCCTATTCGATGAAGAGCGCCCGGCACAAGTTGTACACGGTCGACAACAACCTGAACGCCACCAACCATCTGCTGGCGGCGATCGTGGAGAGCGGGCGGGACGTTCACCTGGCCCACCTCGGCACCATGGGGGTGTACGGCTACACCACCGCCGGCCTGCGCATTCCCGAGGGCTATCTGAAGGTCACGGTCGACACCGATTTCGGCCCGGCC
>JANJTI010000293.1 GCA_024711185.1 Brevundimonas sp.
AGATATTCGTAGAAGCTGTCCGCATAGACGTCGATCGAGGCGTTGCGGCTGGTGAGCGCCCCCGTTTCCGCATGGATGTTGGCGGCCATCAGGCCGAGGTCCGAGCGCCGGTCCAGCGCATGCTTCATGGCCCGCTTCGCCGCCGCATAGTAGCGGTCGTCGCCGGTCAGCTGGCCCAGCACCCCGAACTCGGCCGCGTAGGTGCCGATCTCGGCGAGATTGGTCTCCGGGTCGCGCACCGCCCCGGTCCTCAGGTTCACATAGCGGTACGGCAGGCCGTGCGGCGAGGCCTCGAAGGCTTTCATCAGCCGGTCCGCGAGGTCTTTCGCCTTCGCCAGCAACACCGGGTCGCCGCTGGCCAGGTGCGCCGACAGCAGGCCGCCGACCAGGCGGATGTTCGTCTCGAAAGTCTGGGCGAAGGCGTCAACGTCGAAGTCGAGGTTCGCCTTCACCCAGTCCACGCCCGCCTGGAATTCCTCGTCCAGCTCCATCAGCCACAGGGTGTCCAGCGCCTCGACCAGCGACAGGCCGAGGTCGTGGCCGGCGATGAAGAAGGACTGCGACGTCCCCGAGACCGGGTTGATCTCATCCCTCCCCCAGGCGCGGTCGACGTAGTGGTCCCAAGCCCATTTGAACTCGGCCTTCACATCGGCCGCGAGCGCGCTCCAGTCCTCGTTCGGGACCTCACCCCGGGCGGGCAGGCCGCCGATGGCGGCGAACGCGGAACCGCCGGTCAGGGCGAGAGCGGAGCGGCGGGAAAGGGTCTGGCGCATGGCCTCGACACTGACCCGCGTTCGACGGCCCGGCAAGCCGCACGGCCAAGCCTGTAAGCTCCCCGTGATCGCCGGAACGCGGCCCCCGGCCCTGCTTTTCAAGGTCATCCCCAACCACGGAGGCGATGGCCATGCAGAACCCGTTCCGACAGCACCGACCGCAGGACGACTTCGGTCGGCGTGACGAGCATCAACAGGGCCGCTGGGAGGCCCGCGACCCGCGCTGGGACGAACGCGCCAGCTGGTCCGAGGGCGACGGCGGCCGGACCGCCGAGGCGTACCGCAACCAGGGCCAGTACGGGCAGGATCGCGAGATGTCCGGCTCCCGCGGCATGGGCTACGGCCAGCACCAGCAGAGCCAGTACGGCGGCGGCATGTCGACCGGCTGGACCGGCGACCGCCAGCCCCAGCCGGGAAGCTCCTACGACCAGTACGGCTACGGCTCGCAGGCGTCCGGCCAGCACCAGCAACACCAGCAGTGGGGCCAGCCCCAGTACGGCCGCGGCGACGCCGGTTCGTGGAGCGGCCCGTCGAGCTATGGCGGCGGCTCCATGGGCGGCCAGGAGCGCTGGAGCCAGGGCGGGTACGGCCCCTCCTCCGGCTACAGCCAGGGCGGATCGTACGGCGGCTCGAGCCTGGGCGGCGAGTCCGGGATGCGCACCGGCTTCGCCGGCGGTTCGCAGATGCAGGGCGGCTACGGCCAGGGCTACAGTGGTTCGCAGTCCGGCTATCCGTCCCACGGCTACGCGCCGGGCGCCCAGATCTGGGAAGGCTCCGGCTCGGGCATGGGCGGCCAGTCGCACGAGCACCACGACTTCGAGCCCGACTACCTGCACTGGCGCCAGCAGCAGCTCTCGGCCTTCGACAACGACTACAAGAGCTGGCGTGACGAGCGGCGTCAGAAGTTCTCGTCCGACTTCTCGAGTTGGCGACAGAACCGCCCGCGCTCCGAGGCGAGCGGCGAACATCACACCCCGGCCGAGAACCCCATCGTCGGCGACGTCTCCGACGGCGGCACCGGCAACGCGGCCGAGGCCAAGAAGCGCCAGTAGCGCTTCCCCCGCCTGACGAAAGGGCCCGGCGATCGCCCGCCGGGCCCTTTTCTGCATTCAGTTCCTCCCCCCAGGGGGAGGGGACCATGCGAAGCGTGATGGAGGGGGGAGGGAAATCTCCGGATCATCCCCCTCCACCGCCATTCCGGCGCTCCCCCTCCCCCTGCGGGGAGGATGGCTCGTCCGTCCCCCTACCGCGCCGGCGCGTTCTTCACGTGCTGGTCCAGCCAGCGGGTCATCTCCCACAGGGTGTGGCCCACCGACTCCCGCGCCCGGTAGCCGTGCGCCTCCAGCGGCAGGACCACGTAGCGCACGTTCGCGCCATTGCCCTTCAGCGCGGCGTAGAACCGCTCCGACTGAACCGGGAAGGTGCCCGAGTTGTCGTCCGCCTCGCCGTGGATCAGCAGGATCGGCTCGTTGACCCGGTTGGCGTAGGTGAAGGGTGACATCTCCGTATAGGTGTCGGTCGCCTCCCAGTAGGTGCGCTGCTCGGCCTGGAAGCCGAACGGGGTCAGGGTCCGGTTGTAGGCGCCCGAGCGGGCGATGCCGGTCCGGAACAGGTCGGTGTGGGCCAGGAGATTGGCGGTCATGAAGGCGCCGTAGCTGTGCCCGCCGACGGCGATGCGGTCGCGGTCAGCCACGCCCATCTCCACCACCGCGTTCACCGCCGCCTCGGCCGAGGCTTTCAGCTGTTCGATGTAGGTGTCATTGGGCTCGGCCCCGTCGCGGCCGACGATCGGCATCGAGGGATCGTCCAGCACGGCATAGCCCTGGGTCAGCAGGAACAGGTGGCTGGACCCGCCCGGCCGCACGAAGCGGTTGGCGGTGTCGACCACCTGACCCGCCACCGCCGCGTCCGTGAACTCGGCGGGATAGGCCCACATCACCAGCGGCAGCGGCCCGTCGCGGTCCTTGTCGTAGCCGGCCGGCAGGTACAGCGTCCCCGACAGCGCCACCCCGTCGGCGCGGGTGTAGGTGACGAGCTGCCGCGTCACCCCCGCCAGCTGCGGCGCCGGATCCGGGAACTGCGTCAGGGCGTCCGGCGCCCCGGTTCCTTGCTGGGGGGCGTCGAGATTGCGCACATAGAGGTTGGGCGGATCGTTGCGGGTCTCACGCCGGGTCACCAGCCGACGCGCCTCGTCGTCGAGGATGCCGACCACGCTCTCGTAGTCGCCGGTCGCCGAGGTCCACAGCCGCTCGCTCTGCCCGGTGGCCAGGTCCATGGCCGCAAGGAAGGGATACTCCCCCTCGCGCGTCGCGCCCGGCCCGCTCATCAGCACCCGCCCGTCGCCGGCGAAGCGCATCACCGGGAAACCGGCGGCGTTGGGCTCGGTCACCGGGGAGCCCGGATTGTTGTAGCGGTCCTGATAGTTCCGCTCGAGCAGCACCCGGCCCTCGCCCGGATTCGAGGGATCGACCACCAGCCGCGTTTCGCGCCGGGTGTTGAACCAGCGGCTGCTGACCAGAGCGGTGTCGGCGTCGCCCCAGGTCACCCCGGCGTAGCGGTCCCTCAGGTCGACCAGTCGCGTCGGGGCGGCGGTGAACGGCGCCGCCTGCAGGAACACCCGGTCGCGCACCTCGGCCTCGACCCGCGGATCCCCGCCGTCCCGGGCCTCGACCCACACCAGCGTGGCCGGGGCGTCAGAGCGCCAGTTCACCGAGCGCGGCCCCGGGGCCACCGCGTCGAACGGCGTCGGAATGTTGTCGCGCAGCGGCAGGTCGGCCACGCGGTGCACCTCCCGCCCCTGCAGGTCCAGTACGGTGATCTCCGTCGGGAACAGGCCGGCGGGCACGACATAGCTGTAGGGTCGCTTGATCGCCGTGCGCAGCACGTAGCGGCCGTCCGGCGAGATGCCGGCGCCAAGGTGGACCGCCGGCGCCCCCAGCGTCCGCGCCCGGCCGTTCAGCGGCACATACGTCAGCTGGCTGGTGAAGTAGTGGTCGAACAGCGCCTCGTCCCCGGCGTTCGACAGCAGGTCCTGGTAGGTCCGCGCCGGGGCGGTGCGGCCCATGCTCTCCTCGATGATCGGCCCGGCCGGCGGCCGGCTGACGTCCGGCGCCGCGCCGCGGCCCTCGGGGACCATGCGCACCAGCAGGGCCGAGCTGTCCGGCGCCCAGTCGTAGGCCCCACCCGCCGCGGCGTTGACCCGCGCCTCCGTCAGCCGACGCGCCTGCCCGCTGGCTACGTCGGCGACCCACAGCTCCAGCCCGGCCGGGGCGTCCATCAGCAGGGCCACCGACTTCCCGTCGGGCGACCACGACGGCGACATGAACCGCGCCCCCGCGGGAAGCTGCACCGCCCGCGCCGGGCCGCCCGCCACCGGCTGGAAGCTCAGCCCCGTCAGCCAGGCCACGCGACTGTTCGCCGGCCCGTTGTTGCGCGGATTGATCCGGTACCCCGCCAGCCGCAGCATCGGCTCGGCCAGTTCGGCGATCGGCGGGAGGTTGGCCCGGTCGTACAGCGCCAGCGTCGCCCGGTCCGGCGACAGGCTGGCCGTCGGCGTCGGCCTCGCGTCCAGGATGTCGGCGATCGGCGCCGGCGGCTGCTGGTAGGTCAGCGCCTCCTGCGCCAGGGCCGGGCCCGCGAGGGCGGCGATGAGCACGAAGGCGGGCAGGGCCCGGCCGAGCAGACGACGACGCATGTTTCACTTCCCCAACCCCGCCCCGAACCGGCGGGCGAGGCACGCTAGGGTCGCGCGTCCGGCCCGGTCAAGGCCGCCGGGGCGCGGCCCCGGTGAGGGCGTAGCAAGCGGCCCGGCTCGGCCGGGTCCCGTCCGGCGCGCCATAGGCCGCGCGCACCGAACAGACGTCCGCCTCGCTGAGGCGCCCCAGCCAGCGATCGGCGTTGCAGTAGTTCATGACCGAGGCCGGATCGTAATAGGTCTCGCCGGTCACCGTCGCCTCCGGCGCCCGCGTCCGCGCCAGACACGCAGGGGCGCGCGGGCTGACGTGGTCGTGGCTGAAGCCGAGGGCGTGCCCCAACTCATGCAGGGCGTCGGCCCGGAAACAGCCCTCGCGCCCGACCGACCCCCGCCGGCCGCAGATGCGGTTGGTGACGAGGTACTCCGCGTTCAGCACGATCTCTCCGCCCTGCACCAGGTGCACGCCCAGGTGGCTGGCCGAGGCGAACAGCTCCGGGTCGTGGGCGATGCGGATCGGAATGCGTCGCGCAGGCCCCGTCGTCGGAGAGCCCTCGCACGTCGCGCGAATGTCGAAATCCACCTTGGCCACGCCCTCCCAGACGGCGGCGGCGTCCATCACCGCCTCGCGCGCCCAGGCGTCCTCGGGGGCGGGGCTGGAGAAGCACATCGGCACGCGCCCGTCGGGCCACTGGTCCTCCGGGTCGGGGGGCGGCGCCGGCGGCGGCGGCGGCGGAGGTGGAGGCGGCGGCGGAGGCGGAGGCGGGGCGTAGACGGGCGGAGGCTCCTGCAGCCAGCTGCACCCCGCCATCGGTCCCGCCGCCAGTCCCGCCAGCAGCAGGAGCAGAACGATCCTCAGCCGCCTCATGCCCAGCGCGTCTCCGTCAGCGTCAGCTTCAGTTCGATCCACGCCCCCTGCGGCTCCGGCCGCCCTGCCTCGGGCAGCAGGTCTTCGGCCGTGACCGAGACCGTCACCGGCCCGTCGCCCGCCGCCAGCAGGTTCAGCACCTCATCGCCGAAGCGGAACGGCAGGACATAGGGCCCCCGGTGCGCATGATGAGCGTCGCCCTCCGGTATGTGCACGAAGGTCGGCGACGACCCCAGGGAGCGTTCGCGCCGCCCGCTGGCCAGCCGAATCTCCAGCGACCGGTCCTCCAGCGCCGCCTGGCGCGCATAGGCCACGGTCCCGACCGCCTCGATCATCAGCGTGTCGTCGGCGTCGCGCATCCGCGCCACCGCCTCGTCCGGCAGCGTCAGGTTCATGCGCCCGGACCCCGGTCGCGCCTCAGCCCGCACGGCCCATGTTCGCCCGCCCAGCGGCATCCGCCGTGTCGCCCCCCGCGGCCCCGCCTCGGGCACGTTGAACACCGGGAACGGATACAGTCGGTCGTAGCCGTAGCCCAGCGTCCGCGTCTCCAGCGCCCCCGACACCGGCAGGTCGCCCACCGGCTCGCCTGCCGCATCGACGAACCCGGTCACGGTCAGCGCCGTCCAGTCCGGGGGATAGAGGTCCTTGCCGCGCAGGCCGTGCCAGGTCGCCCAGACCCGGTCCACATTGCTGTGGTGCAGCCAGAACATCGGGTCCCGCGCGGAACTGCGCGGGTGCCGCATCGCCCCGCCGATCAGGGCGTGGATGTGGTTGTGACCATAACCCTCGACCATGCCCTGCCCTTCCGGCAGCTTGCCGCAGAAGGTCTCGAAATCGTCCGACGCCAGCCGGGCCGTGTAGGGCGACTCCGCCCACCGCGCCGCGGCGAAGTCCAGCTCGTCCACGCCCCGCGCCCGCTCGCGCTCGAACAGGGGCGAGTCGCGGTCCGTCACCCAGGCCGGCAGGAACCGGTGCTCCTGCCAGTCCCAGTACGGCATGGCGAAGCTGTCGTGCCCCGTCAGCCGCGCCACGATCCGCTCCAGATGCAGCAGCTGCAGCCGGTGCCACGGCAGGAACAGGCCGTTGCCGTGCTGGGCGTCGAGGTGGTGGATGCGCACCTGCCGGTCCCATGACAGCCCGTCGCGCCGCCGCTTCATCAGCCGCACAGCCTCGCCGAAGGCGACGACGTCGTCGCTGGTCGCGGTCAGCGCGCCGGCGCTCTTGCGGATGCGTAGCGGCGTCTGCGCCCGGCTCACCCCCGTGGCCAGTGCGGCCGCGACAGCCGCGCCCGCGCCAAGCAGGGTCGATCTGCGATCCAGCTTCATTCGGTCCCCCCGCGCCCCTCCGCGCGAGCCGGCAGGTTTCCTCAATCCCGCGGCGAAGTCGACCCCGCGCCCTCGGCTCCCTGGCCGATGAAGCGCGCCTCACGCGCCGCATCCCACCCTTCCCGCAGGCCGCGCCGCGGCATGTCGACCCCGAACACGGCGAGCTGCTCCGTCCACACCTCGGACAGACGCTCGACTGTCTGGGGAAGCCAGCCCGGCGGCTGCTGGCGCGCCCAGTTCAGGGGCGACACCGCGTTGAAGATCAGCAGGAAGACGGTGGCGGTCAGGATCGTCCGGCTGGTCCAGCGCCGGTCGCGCGCCGCAACGCCCTCGTCGTCCAGCGGCGGGGCCGGCGGAAAGGCGAACCGTCCCAGCGCCACGAGTGCGTTCTCGCGCGTGGGCAGATCGTGGGCGTCGGCCGTCTCGATCCAGTCGCTGGGCGGGTCCGGAGGCGGCTCCTGCGGCGGCAGGCTCTCGTACAGCGGCGGAAACGGCGACTCGGCCTGGTGCACCGGGAACGGCTCCAGCGGGATCGGCGGCTCGTCGCGATAGTTCGTCATGCCTCCCCCAACGTCTAGAACTGGAAATAGATGAAGGGTGCGACGCCCTCGGGGCGCACCCCCTCGACCAGCAGGATAGCCGCGCCGATCAGCAATCCGAGACTGAGGGACGGCGCCGCCTGCAGCCGTTCGGCCATGCCCTCCACCGCACGCGGCGGCAGCCAGTGCATGGCCAGACCCCCGACGATCAGGGTCAACAGCAGCGGGGTCAGCACCTCCACCGGCCCGATCCGCCCCAGCCCCTCCAGCATGGCCAGCGCCAGTTCGAAACTCTCGGCCCGGAACAGTATCCAGCCGAGGCAGACGATGTGGAAGGTGACCACCACCCCGATCACAGTCGGAATCACCTTGCGGTCGCCCAGCGCGGCCCGTCCGAGCCGCTCGATCACCTGCACCCCGCCGTGCAGCGCGCCCCAGGCGAGGAAGGTCCACGCCGCCCCGTGCCACAGGCCGCCCAGCACCATGGTGATGAAGACGTTGACGCAGCTGGCGAACAGGCCTTTCCGCCCGCCGCCCAGCGGCACATACAGGTAATCGCGCAGCCAGCTGGAAAGGCTGATGTGCCAGCGCCGCCAGAACTGCTGCATCGACGCCGCCCTGTAGGGCTGATCGAAATTACGCGGGAAGGAATATCCCAGCAGCGCCGCCAGCCCGATGGCCATGTCCGAATAGGCCGAGAAGTCGCAGTAGATCTGCACCGCATAGCCGTAGACCGCGGCGGCGATATCGAAGGCCGAATGCGCGGTCGGGTCGAAAAACACCGGGTCGACCAGGTTCACGGACAGCTCCGAGGCGATCACCGTCTTCTTGAACAGGCCCCAGACGATCAGCAGCAGGCCGTGCGTGGCCATCACCCGCGTCAGCCGCGGGGTGCGCTCGAACTGCGGCAGCAGGTCCGAGGCCCGCACGATCGGCCCGGCCACCAGGTGCGGGAAGAAGCTCATCAGCAGCATGACGTCGACCAGGCTCTTCGCCGGCGGCGTCTTCCCGCGATGGACGTCGACCAGGTAGCTGATGCCCTGGAAGGTGAAGAAGCTGATCCCGACGGGCAGGATGACCTGCAGCAGCGGCAGGTCCCGCTCCCATCCGAACCGCGCCAGCAGCTCGCCCGCCTGTTCGACGAAGAAGCCGTAGTACTTGAAGAAGCCGAGGATCAGCAGGTTGGCCGCCACGCCCAGCCCGACCAGCCAGCCGTTCCTGCGCCCCGCCCGGCCGGCGATCAGCGCCGCCACCCCCCAGTTCAGCACCGCCGACAGGATCAGCAGGCCCACGAAGCGCCAGTCCCACTGGGCGTAGAAGAACCAGCTGGCCAGCAGCAGGAAGACCTTGCGCCGCCCGTTCTCGCGGTCCAGCGACCAGGCGGTGAAGTAGACGAACAGGAAGAAGACGCCGAACGCCAGCGTGGGGAACAGCATCTACCGCCCTGCCTGCCACGCCTCGTAGGCGGCCATCAGGTCGTCGGCGAGGACGCCGCCGATCCAGTCCGCGCCGGCGCTGGTGAAATGCACCCGGTCGCCGCGCATCAGCGGCTCCGCCCGCAGCGCCAGGCGATCCGATGAACAGTCCCCTCCCATGCGCCCGTGCCAGTCCCAGAACGCCACACCTGTGTCGGCGGCGACCCGGCGCTGCACGTCCCGGACCACCGCCAGCGACGGCGGCGGCCCCCGTCGGCCGTCGGCGCTGCAGCCATGCTCGACGCCGCTGCGCAGGGCGTCCGGCGCGCCGAGGATCATCAGCGACGCCGCCGGCGCCAGTCGTCGCAGCCGTGCGATCTGGCCGCGCAGCAGCGTCTCGTAGGCGACCGGGTCCAGCCCGTCCTCGAAACCCTCGTTGGTGCCGAAGGCCAGCACGATCAGGGCCGGCCGCCAGCTGGCCAGCTGCAGCGCCACCACCGCCTCGTCGCGCGCGGCGAGATCGCGCAGCGTCGCCCCCACGACGCCGAGGTTCGAAAGCGTCACGCCGCCCTCGCCGAGGTAGCTCAGCCGGACGTCGTGCAGTTTCAGAACCCCGTCGAGAGGCCGAAGGACGATCTCCCGCGGGCGGCCGTTCGCCAGCATGCCGACGCACGACCTCGCCTCGCCGTGCTCGTTGAACACCCGCTCGGCCCAGATCTCCTCGTCGGCGCGAACCCGGAGACGCCCGGCGCCCTCCCCGCAGACCGAGATGCGGAAAGCCGGGGCGTCCCGGCCCTCAGGGCGCAGGCGCAGCTCGGCGCCCGGCTCGAGCGCGATCGTCTGTACCCCCGCCAGGCCGACGCCGGGAGTGGCGTATCCGGCCGGTCCCGCGAGCGGGGCCAGCATCGGCCGCCAGCCCGATCCGGTCATCTCCACCTGGTAGGGCGCGAAGCCCTCATACGGCTCCCCCGGCGGCAGCACGCCGCGGCCGCCATCTCCGAACCGCGCCTGCAGCACGGCCCTGACCTTGCCCGTGATGCGATCGCCTGCGGTATGGCTGTCGCCGATCTGCAGGATATGCACCGGGCCCGGCCGGCGCCCCGCCTCGGCCGCCGCCAGCGCCTCGAAGACGCCCTCCAGCGCCTCGGCCTGGCAGATCCCACCCGCGCAAACCGCCACGCCGGCGGCCGGCGGCAGGGGCGGGGCATAGGGGATCTCCTGCGCCGACGCGGCGCCGGCCAGCGCCCACAGCGACGAGACCAGCGCCGCCCCCGCCTGGCGCATGCTCAGGCGGAAGGCGCGGCCGGCGACAGCAGTCCGGCGTCGCGCTTCAACCGCTCGGCGACCGGCGCGCTGATGCGCAGGTAGCCGGCCATCGACATGTGGATGCCGTCGTTGGCCCGCATCAGCACCCGGCGGCCCGCGTCGTTCG
The DNA here is from genome assembly GCA_024711185.1 of Brevundimonas sp. Classification (GTDB taxonomy): domain Bacteria; phylum Pseudomonadota; class Alphaproteobacteria; order Caulobacterales; family Caulobacteraceae; genus Brevundimonas. The sequence continues at coordinate 10,044 of JANJTI010000293.1, forward strand.
GCAGATAGGCCTCATAGTCGCCGCCCTGGTTCGAGGTCAGCGACACGGTCTCGATATAGGGCACGCCCAGCGCGCGCATCCTCGCCTCGACGACGCCGTTGATCAGGGCCATCCGCCCGTCGAACCGCTCGCCCTTCATCCGCGGCAAGCCGACCCAGTAGACCGCCACGTCCCGGCTCCGCAGCAGGGCCACGAGGTCGTCGATCCGTTTTGCATAGGCAGCCTTCCAGCCGTCGCTGCCGAACGGTTGCACCGCCCCGTCCAGCTCGATGCCCTGGGCGTCGTTGGTGCCGAACAGGATCACCGCCGCGTCGACCGGCTGTTCGTCCAGCTGGCGGCGGGTCTTCTCCTGCACGTTCACATAGTCGTACCGGCTCAGCCCCGTGGAGACCTCCGAGAACTTCGTCACCGTCACGTCCGGCAGGCCACGCAACTCGCGGTACAGCCCCGCGTACAGGCCGTCGGCCATCGAGTCCCCGAACACGCCGATCCGCAGCGGCCCCTGCGCCAGCCGCGCATCCAGCGGCGTGACCGCCGGAACGGTGACCGGCGCGGCGACGACGTTCGGCGGCAGGGCGGGCTCGGGCGCCGCCGGCGGGGCCGAAGCGGCGGCCTTCTCGCCCAGCAGCAGGGTCGGCTCGCGCATCCAGGCGCGGCCGTCCGGCGTCAGCGCCAGCCCGGCGACGACTCCGACCACAAAGGCGGCGGTGAGTGCGTTGATCCCGGCCCGCAATCCGTCCCCCGAACAGTGCTCACCGGGCCTTTTACCCCATCGCCGCCCTACCGCCACCGCGCGCGCGCCTCGGGCGAAGAAAAAGGTTAACGCCCGCCCCCGGCGCCCCTCCCCTTGCCCCGCCACCCTGCCCGCGTTAGGGACCATCAAGGCCGTCGATATTCATCAGGCGGTGAAAAACACGAGGAAGCGATGCGGAAGATCTTCCCCGACGCGAAGTCGGCGCTGGAGGGCCTGACCTTCGACGGCATGACCGTCATGTCTGGCGGCTTCGGCCTGTGCGGCATCCCCGAGCACCTGATCGCCGCCCTGCGCGACAGCGGCGCCAAGGGCCTGACCGTCATCTCCAACAACGCCGGCGTCGACGGCTTCGGGCTCGGCCAGCTGCTGGAGACGAAGCAGATCGCGAAGATGATCTCGTCCTACGTCGGCGAGAACAAGGAGTTCGAGCGGCAGTACCTGGCCGGCGAGCTCCAGCTGGAGTTCAACCCGCAGGGCACGCTGGCCGAGCGCATCCGCGCCGGCGGCGCCGGCATCCCGGCCTTCTTCACCGCCACCGGGGTCGGCACCCTCGTCGCCGAGGGCAAGGAGGTGCGCGAGTTCGACGGCCGCCAGTACGTCATGGAGACCGGCCTCGTCGCCGACCTGTCGATCGTCAAGGCGTGGAAGGCCGACGAGCGCGGCAATCTCGTGTTCCGCAAGACCGCCCGCAACTTCAACCCGATGATGGCCACGGCCGGCAAGGTCTGCGTGGCCGAGGTCGAGGAGATCGTCCCCACCGGCTCGCTTGACCCGGACCACATCCACACCCCGGGCATCTACGTCGACCGCATCGTCCGGACCGTACCCGAAAAGCGCATCGAACAGCGGACGGTGCGGCAGCGGGAGCAGGCCTGAATGGGCGTCGGGTGTAGGGTGTAGGTGTGGGGAATGAGGGAGCCGCTTTCATCCTACCGCGAGCTCGCCGTCTGGCGCGACGGGATCGCGCTGGTGAAGGCCTGCTACCTCGTTACCCGCGCCTTTCCGAAGGATGAGCTGTTCGGGCTGACATCGCAAATCAGGCGGTCAGCTGTCTCCGTGCCTGCAAATATCGCCGAAGGATACGGCAGGGGCAGTCGCAAGGATTACGTAAGACACCTCATGATCGCGCAGGGGTCGCTGAAGGAGTTGGAAACACATCTCATTATTGCCGCTGAAGTCGAGTGCGCACCGCAGACCGACATTGAACCCGCCCTGACTCGCTGCGACCAACTAGGCCGCGCTCTCGGCGCTCTCATCCGTGCGCTTCGGGCGAAAGACGGCTGACGCCTTCACCCTACACCCTACACCCTACACCC
>JANJTI010000303.1 GCA_024711185.1 Brevundimonas sp.
GCCGGCACGACCATGTCGGAATCGACCCCGAACATCTCGCGCACGCTCACCTTGCGGTGCGGCTCCAGCGTCAGCAGCGGGTCGGGGGTCGAGTCGAGGGGGGAGGTCATGGCCGCACACTTAAGAGCGCCGCGGCGCGGGGTCCAGCGGCAGCGGGGGCGGTGTGAGCGAACACGGCTTTACAGCAGGCTGGCGCAGCTGTAATAACTGACCGGTCAGTCAGCAAGGACGCGCGATGCTTCCGCCCGGCGAACCGAAATTCCGTCGCCGTCCCGCCGCCCGCCCGGCCGAGATCCTGGCCGCCGCGCTGGAGGTGTTCGCCGCGCGCGGTTTCCAGGCAGCCCGGCTGGAGGAGGTCGCGAAGCGAGCGGGCGTGTCCAAGGGCGCGCTGTACCTCTACTTCGAAACCAAGGCCGACCTGTTCCGGGCGGTGGTCACCGACGCGGTGTCGCCGAACCTCGAGCGGGTCAAGGCGATCGCGGCCGCGGATTTGCCGCTGGAGCAGGTGGCGCGCATGGCCCTGCCGCTGCTGGCGCGGCAGGTGGTCGGCGACCGGCGCATCACGGGCGTGGTCAAGCTGGTCATCGCCGAGAGCCGCAACCATCCGGAACTGGCGAGCATCTGGCGCGAGGCGGTGGTCGAGCCGGGGGTGCAGTTGATCAGCGGGCTGATCGCGGCGGCCCAGGCGCGCGGCGAGGTGCGGCCGGGCGACCCGCGGCTGTTCGCCTTCGGCCTGATGGGGCCGATGGTGCTGTCGATGGTGTGGCGCGAGACCTTCGAGCCGGTCGGGGCCGAGCCGATCGACGTGGTCGCGCTGGCGGAGCAGCATGTCGAAACGGTGCTGAGGGGGATGCGGCCATGAGGCGTCTGCGGCCGGTGCTGGCGATCGTGGGGGTCTCGGTGGCGGGGGTGATCGTCTGGGCGCTGATCGCGCGCGACGGCGGGCCGCGGGTGCTGACCGGCTACATCGAGGGCGAGTCGGTCTATCTGGCCGCGCCGGTCTCCGGGGCGGTGGCCGAGCTCTATGTGCGCGAGGGCGAGCGGGTGGCGGCCGGCGGCCGCACCTTTCTGATCGATCCGGCGGTGCAGCGGGCCCAGGCCGGTAGCGCGGCGGCGGCGGTGGGCGCGGCCGAGGCGCGGGCCGAGGACCTGAGAAAGGGCCAGCGCGCCGAGGAGCTGTCGGTGTTCGACGCCGAGCTGGCCGCCGCCGAGGCGGCCGAGCGTCAGGCCGAGGCGGAATACGGGCGGATCGAGCCGCTGGTGCGGCAGGGCATCTACGCCCCCGCGCGACTGGACCAGGTGCGGGCGGTGCGCGATTCCGCCCGGGCGCAGACGGCGGCGGTGCGGCGGCGGCGCGAGGTGGCGACGCTGGGCGCGCGGCGCGACGCGGTGACGGCGGCCGAGCGGCAGGCCGAACAGGCGGCGGGCGGCCTGGCCGAGGCGCAGGCCCGGCTGGACCAGCTGGCTCCGGCGGCTCCGGCGGCGGCGCGGGTCGAGGAGATCTTCTTCCGCCCCGGCGAGTGGGCGGCGGCCAACCAGCCGGTGCTGGCCCTGCTGCCGGACAGCGAGATCAAGCTGGTCTTCTTCGTGCCCGAGGCGGAGATGGCGCGCTACCGGCCGGGGCGGACGGTCCGCTTCAGCTGCGACGGCTGCGCGCGCGAGGGGCGGGCGCGGATCGCCTGGGTCAGTCCGCGGCCGGAGTTCACCCCGCCGGTGCTGTACAGCCGCGGCAGCCGCGACCGTCTGGTCTACCGCGTCGAGGCGCGGCCCGAGGGGGCGGCGACGCTGAACCCCGGCCTCCCGGTCGACGTGATCCCGCTGCAGACGGGGGAGTAGATGTCGACCCCCGCGCCCGCGCCGCCCCCCGGTCCGGCCGCCGGCCGGCCCGAGCGCAGGCTCCGGGTCGAGAAGGCGGAGCCTTCCGACCGCGGTGCCACCGAAAAGGTCATCGACGTGCGCGGGCTGAACAAGTCGTTCGGCGCCCTCCATGCGGTGAAGGATTTCGGCATCGTGGTCGAGCGGGGCCGCATCTGCGGCTTCCTCGGGCCGAACGGAGCAGGGAAGACGACGACCCTGCGCATGCTGTGCGGCCTGCTGCGCCCGGACAGCGGCGAGGGGACGGTGCTGGGCTTCGACGTGCTGAGGGACTCGCGCGAGATCAAGCGCCGCGTCGGCTACATGACGCAGAAGTTCTCGCTCTACGAGGACCTGTCGATCGAGCAGAACCTGACCTTCACCGCCCGGGTGCACGAGCTGGACCGGCGACGCGAGCGGGTGCAGGCGGCGCTTGACGGGCTGGGACTGACGGCGCGGCGGGCGCAGCTGGCCGGGACGCTGTCGGGCGGCTGGAAGCAGCGGCTGGCGCTGGCGGCGGCGACCCTGCACGAGCCCGAGCTGCTGTTGCTCGACGAGCCCACGGCCGGGGTCGACCCGGAGGCGCGGCGCACCTTCTGGGACGAGATCCACGCGCTGGCGGCCGGGGGCATGACCGTGCTGGTCTCGACCCACTACATGGACGAGGCCGAGCGCTGTCACGAGATCGCCTACATCGCGGGCGGGCGAACGCTGGCGCGGGGCACGGCGGAGGAGGTGATCGCCGCCTCGGGGCTGGTCACCTTCCATGCCGAGGGGCCCGGCGCGGACCGGCTGGCGCGTGAACTGCGCGGGACGCCCGGGGTGGAGATGGCGGCGCCGTTCGGCACGGTGCTGCACGTCTCGGGCCGCGATCGGACGGCGCTGGAGGCGGCGATCGCCCCTCACCGCAGGCCGCCGCTGGTCTGGACGGAGACGCGGCCGACGCTGGAGGACGTCTTCATCCAGCTGATCCATGATCGGGAAGCGGCGCGGGAGGCGGCGGCGTGATCTCCCTGACGCGGACCTGGGCGGTGATGGCCAAGGAGTTCGTGCAGCTGACGCGCGACCGGCTGACCTACGCCATGATCCTGGCCATGCCG
>JANJTI010000325.1 GCA_024711185.1 Brevundimonas sp.
GGGTATGCATGCGGTCGTAGACCACGCCGACGCAGAGGAACAGCGCGCCCGAGATCAGGCCGTGGCTCAGCATCTGGAACACCGCGCCCTGCACGCCCTGGTCGTTGCCGGCGAAGATGCCCATGGTCACGAAGCCCATGTGCGCCACCGACGAATAGGCGATCAGCTTCTTCATGTCGGTCTGCCGGAAGGCGACCAGCGAGGTGTAGACGATGGCGATCGCCGACAGGGCGAAGACCAGCGGCGCGAACATCTCCGACGCCTGCGGGAACATCGGCAGGTTGAACAGGATGAAGCCGTAGCCGCCGAGCTTCAGCAGGATGCCGGCCAGGATCACCGAACCCGCCGTCGGCGCCTGCACGTGGGCGTCGGGAAGCCAGGTGTGCACCGGCCACATCGGCATCTTGACCGCGAAGCTGGCGAAGAAGGCGAGCCATAGCAGCGGCTGGGCCTGTTCGGAGAAGGCGAAGGTCTTGAGCTCGGGAATGCTCGTGGTTCCGGCCGTGTAGGCCATCCACAGCATGGCCAGCAGCATCAGAACCGATCCCAGCAGGGTGTAGAGGAAGAACTTGTAGGCCGCGTAGATGCGGTTCGCTCCGCCCCACACCCCGATGATGATGAACATCGGCACCAGGGTGCCTTCGAAGAAGATGTAGAACAGGAACAGGTCCAGCGCCGTGAACACGCCGATGACCAGCGTCTCAAGCACCAGGAAGGCGATCATGTAGTCGACCACGCGGTCGGTGATCGTCTTCCAGCTGGCCACGATGCACAGCGGCATCAGGAAGGCCGTCAGCAGGACGAACAGGATCGAAACGCCGTCGACGCCGAGGTGGTACTCCGCCCCGCGGAACCAGCCGAAGCGCTCGACGAACTGATAGCCGGGGTTCGACGGGTCGAAGGCCGCGACCAGCACCACGGAGACGGCCAGCGTCACCAGCGTCGTCGCCAGCGCGATCCAGCGCGCAAGGCCGTCGGCCGAGCCCTTGCTCATCAGGCGCGCCAGCAGCAGCACGCCCGCGCCGACCAGCGGCAGGAAGGTGACCAGGCTCAGGATGTAGGGGATCTGGGGCAAGATCAGGCTCCCCACGCAGAGATGGCGAACGCGAGGAACAGGCAGAGACCGATCAGCATCACGAAGGCGTAGAAATAGACGTAGCCGGACTGGAAGCGGCCGAGGCCGCCGGCGAACTTGCGCGACAGCCAGGCGAAGCCGTTGGGCCCGCCGCCGTCGATGATCTTCACGTCGCCGACCTTCCAGAACAGGTCGCCCAGCGCCTTCGCACCGCGCACGAAGATGAAGTCATAGGCCTCGTCGAACCACCACTTGTTGTAGAGGAAGCGGTGCAGCAGCCCGCCCCGCTCGGCCATGCGGCGCGCCATGCCTTCCCGGACCAGGTAGATCCACACCGCGAAGGCCGTGCCGATCAGGGTGAGGACCAGCGGCGACCAGACGACCCAGGTCGGAACCTCGTGGGCGTCGTGCAGCACGTGGTTGGCCGGGCTGTTGAAGATGGCCCCGCGCCAGAACTCGTTCTCGTGGTGCCCCGTGAAGAACGGCTCGAACAGGAAGCCCGCGGCGATGGCGCCGACCGACAGCGCCAGCAGCGGCACGAGCATGACCAGCGGGCTCTCGTGCGGCTTCAGCGGGCCGTGGTGGCCATGGGCGTGATCGTCGTGGGCGCCGTAGGCATGGTCATCGGCCAGCGGTTCCGAGTGCGTCTCCAGCTGGGCGGACGTCGCGTGGTCGTCCGCGTGATGCGCGCCCTCCTCCTTCCACACCGGCTTGTTGTGGAAGGTCATGAACACCAGACGCCACGAATAGTAGGCGGTCAGGCCGGCGGCGAAGATGCCGACGAAGAAGGCGAACAGGCCCATCGGCGAGTGGTTGCTGGCCGCGGCCGCGAAGGCGCTCTCGATGACGATGTCCTTCGAGTAGAAGCCGGCGAATCCGCCGATCCCGGGGATGCCCAGGCCGGTGATCGCGATGGTGCCGATCATCATGACGGCGTAGGTGACCGGCAGCAGCTTCGCGAGGCCGCCCATCTGCCGCATGTCCTGCTCGTGATGCATGCCATGGATCACCGAGCCGGCGCCGAGGAACAGCAGCGCCTTGAAGAAGGCGTGGGTGAACAGGTGGAACATGGCCGCCTCGTAGGCGCCCACGCCGGCGGCGAAGAACATGTAGCCCAGCTGCGAACAGGTCGAGTAGGCGATGACCCGCTTGATGTCGTTCTGGGCCAGGCCGACGGTGGCGGCGAACAGGGCCGTGACGGCGCCGATCAGGGCGACGATCTGGCTGGCGACGGGCGCGTACTCGAACAGCGGCGACAGCAAACAGACCATGTAGACGCCGGCGGTGACCATGGTCGCCGCGTGGATCAGGGCCGACACGGGGGTCGGGCCCTCCATGGCGTCGGGGAGCCAGGTGTGCAGGAAGAATTGGGCCGACTTGCCCATGGCGCCGATGAACAGCAGGAAGGCCGCCAGGTCGAGCGCCGACCATGTCCGGCCGATGAACTCCCAGCCCGTCCCGGCGCGGTCCGCGATCATCGGGAACAGCTCGGCGAACTGGATGGTGCCGAACATCCAGAAGACGGTGAAGATGCCCAGGGCGAAGCCGAAGTCGCCGACCCGGTTGACCACGAAGGCCTTGATGGCGGCGGCCGAGGCCGTGGCCTTCTTGTACCAGAAGCCAATCAGCAGATAGGAGGCCAGGCCCACCCCTTCCCAGCCGAAGAACAGCTGCATGAAGTCGGCGGCGGTGACCAGCGCCAGCATGGCGAAGGTGAACAGCGAGAGGTAGGCGAAGAACCGCGGCTTGTCGGGGTCCTCGGCCATATAGCCCCAGGAATACAGGTGTACGAGCGACGACACCGAGGTCACCACCACCAGCATCGCCGCCGACAGGGCGTCGATGCGGATC
>JANJTI010000340.1 GCA_024711185.1 Brevundimonas sp.
GGCCGTGGCCGACCCGTGGTTCGGCGATGAAGCCGGCTTCGAGACGACCTGGGCCGAGGTGACCGCGGCGGCGCGGTCGCTGGCGGCCTCCCTCTCCCGTCGGGAGAGGGCTTGAGGCTCGCAGAGCGAAGCGATGCGCCAGCCGAAAGGGAGAGGGTCGCCTGTCGCCGTCGGCGTCAGCCGCCGCACCGGCCTGTAGCGACTTCGCCAAGGACCCGGCCGACCCTCATACGGCGCTGCCCGCCACCTTCTCCCACAGGGAGAAGGAAAACATTCCCCCCCTACGACCGCTTCTGACGCACCCCGCCCCCATACTCCCCGTCCATGACCACGCCCTATCGCATCCGCGACGCCGGGGTCTGGGCCCGGGCGCGCGACGACTATCTGGCCGGCATGGACGCCGAGAGCGTCTGCCGCCGCCACGATCTCGGCCTGTCGGCCTTCCGCCGCCGGGCGCGCAAGTTCGGCTGGCGACGCCTCGACCAGCCGGACGCCGCCGCCGGGGTCATGGCCCTGGCCATCTATCGGGATGTCGACGCCGACGAGCAGATCGACGTCGCCTACCGACGCTTCATCCAGGCGCTGGACGAGGGCCGGGCGCTGGAGGCCGTCCGCTGGCGGCGGCTGTGGCGCCAGCTGTGCGAGGACCGCGCCGCCGTCGGCGCCGAGATCGTCAAGCGCGGCACCACCCAGCAGATCTGCGCCCACTTCCTCGACCGGTACAGGGCGCGGGACAGCGAGGACGAGCGCCTGGGCGAGGCCCTGCGCCGCATTCCGCCGGCCGCGCCCGAAAATGTGCACGATGTGCACTCAAATTTTTCACGAGTGCACATTTCGCCCCCGCCCGCCTCAGCCCCGGCCGGTGATCCGCCGCCAGATGCGCTTGCGGGCCTCGAACACCGACACGCCCAGGGCCGCGGCGGCGATCCAGAACAGGGCCTCGCTCGAGACGGCGGCGACGACGGCGAGGATCAGTCGCGTCTCGCGCCCGACGCCCAGGCCGAGGCCGACGAACAGGCTGATCCAGCCGCACACGGCGACCACGGCGACCAGCCCGGCGAGGGTCCACAGGAACCTGCGGCTCCGGCGCATGCCGGTCCCGGCGGGGGCGGCGGAGGTTTCGGTCTCGACGGTCATCGGGCTCTCCCTCGAAAATCGCTGTCGGAGTTGAAAGTCCACGCCTCCGCGCGAGTCTTTCATCGCGTCGGCAAGATCACCCGCCGACCGGGAGGGGGACGGGCTTGAACAGGGACGCGGCCTTCGAGGCGCTGGCGGCCGAGCACGGGCCGATGCTGCGCCGCATCGCCGGCAGCTACGAGGCCGACCCCGAGCGCCGGCGCGAGCTGGAGCAGGAGATCCTGCTGGCCGTATGGAAGGCCCTGCCCCGCTTCCGCGGCGAGGCCCCGGTGAAGGCCTTCCTCGCCCGCGTCGCCCACAACCGCGCCGTCACCCACGTGGCCCGCGAGGCCGCCGCCCCGCGCCGCGCCCCGCTGGACGAGACGCTGCCCTCCGCCGACCCGTCGCCGCACGACCGGCTGGAGGCCGACGACCTGCGCGAACGCCTCGCCGCCGCCGTGCGCGCCCTGCCCCTGTCGCTGCGCCAGCCGGCCAGCCTGACCCTGGAGGGCTTCAGCCCGGGCGAGATCGCCGGAATGCTGGGCCTCAACGCCAACGCCGTCTCCATCCGCCTGACCCGCGCCCGCGCCGAGCTGCGCGCCCTGATGAACCCGGAGGCCTCGCGATGACCCGCCCCCCGCAGACCGGCGACGACTGGGACGATCTCGCCGAAGTCTGGACCGCGCCCCGGCCGGGGCCGGCCGTCGATCCCGACCTCGCCCGCGCCGTCCGCCGCCGCGCCCGGCTCGGCCGCCTCAACTTCCTGTTCGAGGCCCTGGGCGCGATCGCGGCCGGCGTGATCGGCGTCTGGGCCTCGCTGCGCAACGGCGAGCCGGGGGTGGCCCTCGCCGTCGTCCTGTTCGCCGGCTTCGCCCTCGCCATGACCCTGTGGGCCCGCCGGGGCCTGCCGCCCGAGGCCGCCGACACCCCCGCCGCCGCCCTGAGGGCCGCCGCCGGACAGGCCCGCTCCGGCCTGCGCTGGGCCCGCGCCGGCCAGGCCGTCGGCGTCGCCGCCCTGCTGTTCGTCGCGGTCGTGGCGGCGAGCCACCGCGTCGCCCCCGGCGACCCGGTGATCGTCTTCGCCCTCGTGTTCGTCCTCGCCGCCGTCGCCCTGCAGGAGCGCCACGCCCGCCGCTGTCGCGCCCGCCTGCGCCGGCACGAGGCGGCCCTGTCCGAACTGGAGGTGTAGCCTACAGCCGCAGCGCCTCGACCACCCCGGTCGCCCGGCCGCCGGACACCACCGCCCCGCCGGCGAGGGCGTAGACCACCCCGTCCACCGCCGCCGCCGCCAGCCCGTGCCGGGGGGTGAGCATGTCGGGCCCGGCCGTCCAGCGGTCCGCGGCCGGGTCGTAGATCCAGGTCTCGGCGAACACCCCGCCGCCTCCGCCGGGCGCGAACCACTCGCCGCCGAAGGCGACCAGCCGCCCCCCGGCCGCCGCCATGGCCAGGCCACCGCCGGCCTGCTGGCCGGTCGCCGGCGAGGGCGGGATCGGGGCCAGGGTGTCCCAGCGGTCGGCGACCGGGTCGTAGCGGTCCAGCCGCCCCGTGCCGCCGCCGTCGACGGTCCGTCCGCCGGCCACCCACAGGGCCCCGTCCAGCACCGCCCCGGCGGCGCTGTTGCGGGCCATAGGAACCGGCGCCGCCGTCTCCCACCGGCCCTCGGCCGGGAGGAAGACCCGGTGGGTGGCCACATCGGCCTGGTCGTTCCACTGGCCGTTGGCGGTCCCCGGCGAGCGGCCGGAGGCGAGGTGGATGCGCCCGCCCAGCTCCACGCCCACCGTCTCGGCCAGCGGTCCGGGCAGCCGCCCGGCCTCGACCCAGCCCGCGCCGTCCAGCGCCCAGACCTCGGTCATCGAGGTCCACTCGCCCGCGTCCGAGCGGCCGTAGCCGCCGAGGGCGTACACCCGCCCCGCGGCGTCGGCCACGATCATCGGGTGGTGCCGCGGCGCCGGCAGGCGCGGGCCCTCGCTCCAGCGGTCGGCGGCCGGGTCGTAGACGCCGGTGCGGTCCTCGATCTCCGTCACGCCCCCGGCCCGTCGCAGCCCCCCGGCGACGACGATCCGCCCGCCCGAGACGGCGCAGTAGATCTCCTGCATGGCCCACGGCAGCGTCGCCCGGGCCGCCCAGCGGGGCGGCGGCGTCTGCGCGCAGGCGGCGAACGGGACGGCCGCCGAGGCTCCGGCGGCGGCGAGGAAGGCGCGGCGATCCAGCTGGGTCATGCGGCCAGCCTGCCGCGAAACCGCCGCCCGCGCCAGACCGGCTCAGCCCGCCGGCGACGCCCTCAGGAACAGCACCCGCGCCGCCCCGTAGTCGCGCGCGTCCAGCCGCTCGTAGCCCGGCGTGTCGATCTCCGGTTCGTCCGAGCCGCGCTCGAACACCACGACGGCCCCCGGCTTCAGCCAGTCGCCCTCCAGCAGCCGCGCCAGCGCCTGCTCGCCCAGCCCCTTGCCGTAGGGCGGGTCGAGGAAGGCCAGATCGAAGGCCTCGCCGGCCGAGCCGGGCCGCACGCCCAGATCGGTTGCGCTGCGCCGGTGCACCCGCGTCCGCCCCATCAGCCCCCAGGCGTCGGCGTTCTCGCGGATCGCCCCGCGCGCCGCGTCGTCGGTCTCGACGAACAGGGCGAAGGCCGCGCCGCGGCTGATCGCCTCGAAGCCCAGCGCCCCCGAGCCCGCGAACAGGTCGATCACCCGCGCTCCCTCCAGCGGCTCCGCCCATGCCGCGTGCTCCAGCACGTTGAACACCGCCTGCCGCGCCCGGTCCGAGGTCGGGCGCGTGCCCTGCCCCTCCGGCGCGACGATGCTCCGCCCCTTCAGGCTCCCGGCGACGATGCGCATGGCTCAGCCGCCCGAGCGCGGTCCGCGCGGCCCGCTGCGCCCGCCGCCCGAGGGCCGCGAACCGCCGCCGGGCTTGCCGAAGCTGCGCCCGCCCGCCGGCTTGCCAGCGGGCTTGCCGCCTGGCCGCGCGCCGAAGGCCGGCTTGCCGGCCCCACCCTTGCGCGGACCGCCGGCGCCGCGCGGCGTGTCGATGAACTGGCCCTCGCGCGGCTTGAAGGCCCGCTTCGGGCGCTCGGCCCGTTCCGCCCGCTCGCCCTCGGCCGCCTCCGGCCGCGCCCGCGGCCTGAAGCCCTTCTTCGGGTGCTCGAACTTCGGCTTCGCCTTCGCCCAGCCCTCGCCCTTCGGAGCCCGGCGGCCCGTGTCGGCTCCGCCCTCGGCCGCCGCCTCCGCCGCCCGCACCCGGCTGGGCTTGCGCGACGGGTCCGACATGGCCGAGCCCGAGCGGCCCTTGACGATCGGGGCCGAGGTGCGGCGGCCGGGGATCGGCGCCGGCGTTGCGACGGTGTTGCCGGTCGGCAGGTTCTCCGGGCGGATGTACTGGGCCAGCATCTCGCGGATCACCCGCGGCCCGACCTCCTCGACCGCCCCGACCGGCAGCGTCCCCAACTGGAACGGGCCGTAGGCGAGGCGGATCAGCCGGTTCACCGTCAGGCCGAGGTGCTCCAGCACCTTGCGGACCTCGCGGTTCTTGCCCTCGGTGATGGAGACGCTGATCCACAGGTTCGCCGAGGCCTTCTCGCCCTCCGCGGCCGGCTTCGCCTTGTCCAGCGTCGCCTCGATCGGGCCGTAGCGCACCCCGTCGACGGTCACCCCGTCCTTCAGCGTGTCCAGCTGCGCCTGGGTCACCCGCCCGCGCGCGCGGGCCCGGTACTGCCGCACCAGCTCGGTCGAGGGCAGCTCCAGAGCGCGGCTCAGCTCACCGTCGTTGGTGAGGATCAGCAACCCCTCGGTGTTGAGGTCCAGCCGACCGACCGAGATCACCCGCGGCAGGCTGCTGGGCAGGGCGTCGAACACGGTCGGCCGCCCCTGCGGGTCGCCGTGCGAGGTCACCAGGCCGGACGGCTTGTGGTAGCGCCAGACGCGGGTCGCCTGGGCCGCGCCGATCGGCTTGCCGTCCACGGTGATCACATCGTCGCGGGTCACCAGGGTCGCCGGGGTGTCGAGGATCTTGCCGTTGACCGCCACCTTGCCGAGGCCGATCAGGCGCTCCACCTCGCGGCGCGAGGCGATGCCGGCCCGGGCCATGGCCTTGGCGATGCGCTCGGTGCGCTTCGGCTCGGCC
>JANJTI010000006.1 GCA_024711185.1 Brevundimonas sp.
GGCCGTGCTGGTCGAGAGCGGCCGGCCGATGAGCGAACTGGCCAAACAGTTCGACCGGGTTCCCCAGCGGCTGGAGAACGTCCGCTACAGCGCCGGCAAGCCGCTGGAGAGCGAATCCGTCAAGGCCGCCATCGCCGACGCGGAGGCCCGCCTCGCCGGCGTCGGCCGCCTGCTGGTCCGCCCTTCCGGCACCGAGAAGCTGATCCGCGTCATGGCCGAGGGCGACGACGAGGCGCTGGTGAAGTCGGTCGTCGCGGACGTGGCGGCGGCGGTGAAGGCGGCGGGGTAGGGCGGCTCAGCCCATCGCCCGCCAGACCAGCCAGCCCGAGACGACGGCCGCCGCCAGCCAGATCGCCGCCACCGCGACGGCGCCTGCCCGGCCGGCGGGTCTCGCGCTGGACCGGGCCCGCTCCCGGAACTCGGTCATCAGCAGGGGCGGGATCATCCGCACCGCCAGCCAGATCCCCAGCGGCAGGATCAGCAGATCGTCGGCATACCCGAGCACCGGCACGAAGTCGGGGATCAGGTCGATCGGACTGAGCGCATAGGCCGCCACCGCCGCCGCCAGCAGCTTGGCGGCGGGCGGGGTGCGACGGTCGCGTGCCGCGATCCACAACGCGATCACGTCGGCCTTCAGCCCTCGGGCCCAGGCCCTGGCCGCGTCCAGAAGTCCGCCGGTTCGAGCTCGCATTCACTCAAGGTGACGCCGCCGACGGCGGGGTCAATGGCAAGACAACGATGGAACCCGCGGCCGCTCCGGCGCAGGCTGTGCGGATGATTCCCGCTTCCGCCCCGGCTGACCGGCGGTCCTTCGTCGCCTCCGCCCTGGCTGTCCTGCCCGGGCTGCTGCTGTGCGCCCTCGTCAGCGGCGGGGCGCTCGCCGTCCAGACGCTGGAGCTGCGCCTGCTGGGGCGAGCCTGGCTGGACGCGGTGGTGCTGGCGATCGTCATCGGCGCCGCCATCCGGACCGTCTGGACCCCGCCGGACGCCCTCCGGCCCGGCGTCGTCTTCAGCGCCCGCACCCTGCTCGAGATCGCCGTCGTCCTGCTCGGCGCCTCGATCAGCGCCGCCACGGTCATGGCCATCGGTCCCGGCCTGCTGCTGGGCGTGGTCGCCGTGGTGGGAGTCGCCGTCGTCGCCAGCTACGGGCTGGGCCGGCTGCTTCGCCTGCCGCGCCGGATGGCGATCCTCGTCGCTTGCGGCAACGGTATTTGCGGCAACTCGGCCATCGTCGCCGTGGCCCCGGTGATCGACGCCGAGCCGGAGGAGGTCGCCGCCGCCATCGCCTTCACCGCGGTGCTCGGCGTGGTCGTGGTGTTGCTCCTGCCGCTCCTGGCCGTCGCGCTGGAGTTGTCCGAGCTGCCCTATGGTGTGGTCGCTGGCCTGACTGTCTACGCGGTCCCCCAGGTGCTGGCCGCGACCATGCCGGTCGGGGCGCTGGCCACCCAGACGGGAACCCTGATCAAGCTGGTGCGGGTCCTGATGCTCGGCCCCCTGGTGCTGATCCTGTCCCTGCTGGTCGCGGCGCGCGGTGAACAGGGCGGCTCCCGGAACGTGCTGGGCCGCCTCCGCGCCGTGCCTCTTGGTCGCCTCGTGCCGTGGTTCATCGTCGGCTTCCTGCTGATGATGGGCGCGCGCTCCCTGGGTCTCCTTCCGGCCGCCGCCCTGCCGCCGATGGACCAGGCCGCCACAGTCCTGACGGTGCTGTCCATGGCCGCCCTCGGCCTCGGCACCGACGCCCGCGCCGTGGCCCGCTCCGGGCCGCGCATCGCCGTCGTCGTCACCCTTTCGCTGCTGGTCCTGCTCGGCCTCGCCCTGGCGCTCGTCTCGCTGCTCGCCGTCGGCTGACAGCCGCCGGGAGCGAGACTCCCGAGACCTTCCCTCTCGCCCCGTGCGACCCTCTTTCGTGTCTTCTCGCCCCTGTGCGAAACCGCGGACGTGGATTTGCCGGGCCGCCCCTCGCGCACGATCGGGGAGAGCGGGTCTTGTCACCGGCGGCGCCCGGGGCAACGGCGTGCCGGCCGCGTCTGCCGCCGCCCGCCACGGCAAGGCCTGCGACCGCATCTGACGCACCGGGGCGCCATCCTGTCTCCCGGTCCTTGAAAAACAGCCTCGCCGCCTCCGTCCAGGAGCCGGCTGCATGCGAGACAATGTCTCCGAAAGACAGCTTTTCGCGAATTTCCGCGGAGTCTGCCTTGTCGCCCGTTCGGGGTCTCAGATTTCCTGATTGTAGGCGCCGATCTCGGAATACCTCGCCAGCCGCGGCTTCACCTCGTCGCGGAACAGGGCGCGCATGTCGTCTTCCGAACGCATGCTCTCGACCACCACCACCAGTTCCGGCTTGTTGGACGAGGCGCGCACCAGCACCCAGGAGCCGTCCTCGAGGTGGACCCGCACCCCGTTGACGGTGATCGCCTCGACGATCTTCCGCCCGAGGATTTCCCCGCCCGACGCCGCGAGGGCCTCGTACTCCTTCACGATCCGCTCCAGCACCTCGTACTTGAGCTCGTCGTCGCAGTGCGGCGACATGGTCAGGCTGGTCCAGGCGTCCGGCAGGGCCGCCTTCAGCTCGCTGAGCTTCCTGCCCGGATTGCGGTCCAGCATGGCCAGCACCGCGCCGGCCGCCACGATGCCGTCGTCGTAGCCGTGGCCCAGCGGCCCGGCCATGAAGAAGTGGCCCGACTTCTCGAACCCGGCCAGCGCCCTGACCTCCGCGGTCTTGCGCTTGATGTAGCTGTGGCCGGTCTTCCAGTAGACCGTCTCGGCCCCGTTGGCCTTCAGCACCTCGTCGGTCTTGTACAGGCCGGTCGACTTCACATCGACGACGAATGTCGCGTTCGGGTGCAGCTTCGACAGGTCGCGGGCCAGCATCAGGCCGATCTTGTCGGCGAAGATCTCCTCGCCGGTGTCATCCACCACGCCACAGCGGTCCCCGTCGCCGTCGAAGCCCAGCGCCAGGTCGGCGCCGGTCTCGCGCACCTTCGCCGCCATCTGGACCAGCATGGCGTGGTCCTCGGGGTTCGGGTTGTACTTGGGGAAGGTGTAGTCGAGCTCGGCGTCCATCTCGATCACCTCGGCGCCCATGCGGCGCAGGGCCTCTGGCGCGAAGGCGCCGGCGGTGCCGTTGCCGCAGGCGGCGACCACCCGGATCGGGCGGCTCAGCTTCACACCCTTGCTGATCTCCTCGAGGTAGCGCTCGCGGAAGTCCTCGACCCGGGTCAGGGTCCCGCCGCTCCGCGCCTTGCCCTCGCCGCCCAGGACGATGTCCTTCAGCCGGCCGATCTCGTCGGGGCCGAAGGTCAGCGGCGGATTGGCCCCCATCTTCACCCCGGTCCAGCCGTTCTCGTTGTGGCTGGCGGTGACCATGGCGACGCACGGGGCGTCCAGGGCGAACTGGGCGAAATAGGCCATCGGCGACAGCGCCAGACCGACGTCCAGCACCTCCATGCCGCCCTCGAGCAGTCCCAGGGTCAGGGCCTGCTTCACCGACAGGGAGTAGGAGCGGAAGTCATGGCCCACCACGATGCGGGGCGTCTGGCCGATCTCGTGGATGTAGGTCGCCAGCCCCAGCCCCAGCGCCTGAACGCCCAGCAGATTGATTTCCTTCTCCAGAATCCAGCGCGCGTCGTACTCCCGGAAGCCCGTCGCCTTGACCAGCGGCGTGGTCTCGTAGGCGGCGGTGTTCGGGCGGAGGTCGGCGCGGGGCTTCTGCATGGGGGGTCCTGTGTGCCGGGGCGTTACGGTCGAGCTGCCGCTTTAGCCCCCTCGGGTTCCGAGCCGCAACAACGCGACAGTCGCGGCAAGGGTCCCGGGAACCGCCCGGCGCGCCGAAGCTTGACCCTTCCGGACCCCGGGCCTACCCCGTCGCCGTCGTCCACGGAGAGCCGCATGCCCCGACTGATCCTGCTGCGCCACGGCCAGAGCCAGTGGAATCTGGAGAACCGCTTCACCGGCTGGGTCGACGTCGACCTGACCGAGACCGGCGAGGCCCAGGC
>JANJTI010000010.1 GCA_024711185.1 Brevundimonas sp.
GGAGACGGGGCCGAGGGGCCCGGCGGACATCCGGACTTCATGACCACGATCAAGACAGTCGCCATCGTCGGCGCGGGCCAGATGGGCGCCGGCATCGCCCAGACCGTGGCGACCGGCGGCTACGACGTCCTTCTTCATGACGCGGCCGCGGACCGGCCCCCGCAGGCGCTGGCCGCCATCGCCGCCAGCCTGGCCCGGCAGGTGAGCCGGAACCTGCTGCCGCAGGCGGCCGCCGACGCCGCCCTCGCCCGCATCCGTCCGGCCGCCTCGCTGGCCGAGGCCGCGAGGGCTGACCTGATCATCGAGGCGGCCGTCGAGGACGAGGCCGTCAAGAAGTCGATCCTCGCCGAACTGACTCCGCTGCTGGGTCCGGACACCCTGCTGGCCTCGAACACCTCCTCGATCTCGATCACCCGGCTGGCTTCGGCCACCGACCGCCCGGACCGGTTCATCGGGCTTCACTTCATGAAGCCGGCGCCGGTCATGAAGCTGGTCGAGATCGTCCGCGGCATCGCCACTTCGGCGCAGACCTACGAGACGGCGGTCGCCTTCGCCGAGTCGCTGGGCAAGACCACCACCAACGCCGAGGACTTCCCCGCCTTCATCGTCAACCGCATCCTGGTGCCGATGATCAACGAGGCGATCTACACCCTCTACGAGGGCGTCGGGAACGTCGCCTCGATCGACAAGGCGCTCAAACTGGGCGCCAACCACCCGATGGGGCCCCTCGAGCTGGCCGACTTCATGGGGCTGGACGTGGTGCTGGCGATCATGAACGTGCTCTACGAGGGCCTGGCCGACAGCAAGTACCGGCCCTGTCCGCTGCTGGTGAAATACGTCGAGGCCGGCTGGCTGGGCCGCAAGTCGGGCCGGGGCTTCTACGACTACTCCGGCGAGACGCCGGCGCCGACGCGATGATCCGCCGTCTGGAGACGCCGGAGGATCTCCCCGGCCGGCAACGTGTGATCTGGAGGCGCGAGCCCGAGCGCCTGGTGCTCGCGGCTGTCGCCGGCGCCCTGTGGCCGCCGATGGTGCTGACACTCCTCATCTGGCCGCCGAAGAACTGGCTGCCGGGGGTCGAGATGGACTGGCGGCTGACCGTACTGATCGTCGGCGCGGTCGGGGTCCCCCTCGGCTTGTGGCTGCTGGCGCGCGAACGCGAACGGAGCGGACGGCCGTCGACCCGCCTTGGCGTGGTCTGGCGCTTCATGTTCTACGGCGGCCTGCTCTCGGCGGCGCTGGGCGCGGTTCTGGCCCTTTTCCACGCCGTCCAGCAGTGGCTCAGCGCCGCCAGCCTGGGCGAGGGCCTGGGCGGAAGCGAGACCTCCCTGCTGATCTATGGCGTCGGAGGGCTGCCGTTCGCCGTCCTCATCGGCGTCGCCTACGCCCTGTGGGCCGGCCTCTGCGTGGCCTTCATCGCCTTCTCCCCGCAACCGCAGGTGCGGGACCGGCTGGGGGTCATGCGCGCCCCCGCTGAAGACTGATCTCCGCCTGACGGCGAATTCACTTGGACCTCAGGTCTCCCGACGCCAAGCTGGCGGCAGCCAGCATGGGGGGAGACATCATGGCCGCCGTCGAACTCGCGCCCGCCGCCCGGCCCGCTGACGCGGCGCTGGGTCCGGTCCGGCCGAAGGATCGCATCTACAACCTGGATATGCTGCGGGGCTGGGCGATTCTCGGCATCCTCGCCGTCAACGCCATATCCTTCGCCTGGCCGGTCGAGGTGACCATGGCCGAGGGTCCGCCGCCGGGCGCCATGTCCCGGGCCGACCTGCTCGGCCTGTGGGTGGTCGACGTCTTTTTCGCCGACAAGTTCCGCACCCTGTTCACCCTGCTGTTCGGGGTGTCGATCTTCCTCGTCGGAGGCGAGAAGCACGACGAGGCCCGCGGGCCGTTGCTGACCCGGCGGCTGCTCTGGCTCGGCCTCTTTGGCGTGCTTCACGGCGCCGTGCTCTGGTACGGCGACATCCTGCTGCACTACGCCTATTCGGGCCTGATCATGATGATGTTCAGGTCGTGGACGGCGCGCCGGCTGCTGTGGGTCGGCGGCGGGGTCACGCTGGCCTGGGGGCTGATCGCCACCCTCGGCTACTGGGGCATGGCCAACCTGCCGCCGGCCTTCGCGGCGAAGATGTCCGCCGGCATGCCGGCCAGCGACCCGGCGGCGATCGCCGCGGCGGTGGAGCTGTACCGGACCGGCTGGCCGGCCGGCCTGCTGGAGAACCTCAAGAACTGGGCGATGTTCCAGCTGGTCGCCAGCCCGTTTCTGATGGCGGTCACCGTGCCCCTGATGATGCTGGGGCTGGGCCTGTTCAAGTCCGGCTATCTGGCGGGACGGGCTCCCCTGTGGAGCTATGCGGCGGTGATCGCCGTCGGCGGGGCGAACCTCGCCGCTTTCGCGCTGCTGGACTGGCGCGACATCATGGCGGGCCCCGACGCCGACCCGACCCGCGGGCTGGCCGCCGCCGCGGGCGGACTGGCGCCGCTGATCACCCTGTTCTACGCCAGCGTGCTGATCCTGCTGGTCCGGTTCGGGGGTCGCATGCTGACACTGTGGCTGGCGCCGGTGGGCCGCATGGCTTTCACCAACTACCTGAGCCAGACCCTGATCATGGTCACCCTCTACTATGCGCCGTGGGGGCCGATGTGGTTCGGGACGCATGGCCCGGCCGAGATGTGGATGGTCGTGCTGGGTGTCTGGGCCGCGCAGCTGGTCTGGTCGCCATTGTGGCTGTCCGTGTTCCAGATGGGGCCGCTGGAGTGGTTGTGGCGCTGTCTCACCTACGGACGTCTGGTGCCGATCCGGAAGACCGCGACCGCCTGATCGTTGCCCGGCGGCGGGCGATGGCTTAAGCGCGCGGCATGACCGACGCCGCCGCCGCCCGTCCTGAAGCCCGCAACCCGAGGGGGTTCGCCGACCGCCGCGGCCGCGACGTTGTGGGCGAGCGCCGACTGGTGCAGCGGGTGTCCGCCGTTTACGAGCGCTGGGGCTTCGAGCCGCTGGAGACCGGCGCGTTCGAGTACGCCGACGCGCTCGGCAAGTTCCTGCCCGACGCCGACCGCCCGAACGAGGGCGTCTTCGCCCTGCAGGACGACGACGACCAGTGGATGGCCCTCCGCTACGACCTGACGGCGCCGCTGGCGCGCTTCGCGGCGCAGAACTGGGAGACCCTGCCCAAGCCGTTCCGCCGCTACGCCTTCGGGCCGGTGTGGCGCAACGAGAAGCCGGGGCCGGGCCGCTTCCGCGAGTTCGTCCAGTGCGACGCCGACACGGTCGGGTCCGACCGGCCCGAGGCGGACGCCGAGATCATCGCCATGGCCTGCGAGGGGCTGCAGGCTGCGGGTCTGGCGGCGGGGCAGGCGGTGATCCGGGTGTCGACCCGCAAGCTGTTCGACGGCCTGTTCGAGGCCGGCGGGGTGACCGATCCGCTGCAGAAGCTGACCGCCCTTCGGGCCATCGACAAGTTCGACCGGCTGGGGTGGGAGGGCGTCGCCGCCCTGCTGGGAGAAGGCCGTCTGGACGAGTCCGGCGACTACACCAGGGGCGCTGACCTGCCGCTGGGCGTGGCCGCGACCATCGAGGCCTTCCTGGCCTCCGCCGGCGAGGCCGGCCTGTCGCGGGCGGCGACGCTGGAGGCGGTGGCGCGGGCCGGCGGACTGGGCGCCGTCGGCGAGGCGGCCCTGGAGGAGCTGGCGGCGATCGACCGGGCCCTCAACGCCATGAGGGTCGACCAGTCGGCGGTGCGCTTCGACCCGACCATCGTGCGCGGGCTGGAATACTACACCGGCGCGGTGTTCGAGGCCGAGCTGCTGCTGGAGACCGTCGACGACAAGGGCCGGGCGGTGCGCTTCGGCTCGATCGGCGGCGGGGGCCGCTACGACGACCTGGTGGCGCGGTTCACCGGGGAGCGGCTGCCGGCGACCGGCTTCTCGTTCGGCGTCTCGCGCCTCGCCTCGGCCCTGCGCGCGGCCGGACGGGGCGAGGCCGACGCCGTCCGCGGACCGGTGGTGGTGATCGTCTTCTCGGAAGCCGACATGCAGCACTACCTCGACGCGGTGTCGGAGCTGCGCAACGCGGGGGTCGCGGCCGAGCTCTACCTCGGCCGGGCCGGCATGAAGGCGCAGATGAAGTACGCGGATCGCCGCGGGGCTCCGGCCGCCGTCATCCTGGGCGGCGACGAGATCGCGGCGGGGCAGGTGACGATCAAGGATCTCGACGCCGGACGGGCGCTGGCGGCGGGCGTCGCGGACAACGAGGCGTGGAAGGCGGAGCGGCCGGGCCAGCGTCTCGTGCCCCGGGGCGAACTCGTTGCGACGGTTCGGGCCATCGTCGACGCGGCGCGCACAGCTTCGTGAGTTATCGCTGATAACAAAGGAAAATCCCGTGCGGCCGCGGGCCAGTCGATTGACTTGAGCCGGAATTTGTCGTCTTTCTGTCGTCACTCGGGAAGCGCAGCGTTTCGACGCCGCAGCCGCCCGGAGGCGTTTCGGGGAGGAAACGTCCGCTCCTCAGAGAGCGAAAGAAAGCCCGCCGCGATGTATCCCCCGCGGCGGGCTTTTTTGCGCCTGCGGGCCAAGCCCCGGGCCGCTCCGCAGGCCGCAGGACACGCCCCCGATAACGAAGGGCCGGAGCGTCGCCGCCCCGGCCCTCCCGCTGTTCGACAAGAACCGCTGCCTACCAGATGCGGACGCGGTCTTCCGGCGCGAGGTAGTACTTGTCGCCCGGCTGGACGTCGAAGGCGTCATACCAGGCGTCGATGTTGCGCAGCGGCCCGATGACGCGGAACTCGGCCGGGCTGTGCGGATCCGTGGCGATCTGCTGGCGCAGGGCGTCGTCGCGGTACTTCGACTGCCACACCTGGGCCCAGCCGTAGAAGAACCGCTGGTCGCCGCTCAGGCCGTCGATCACCGGCGCCGGGCGGCCGTTCAGCGACAGGTGGTAGGCCTCCAGGCCGACCGCCGTGCCGGCGGCGTCGCCGATGTTCTCGCCCATGGTCAGCCCGCCCTGGACGTTGAAGCCGGGGATCGGCTCGAACTGGTCGTACTGGGCGCCGAGACGGGTGGTCAGGGCCTCGAAGCGGGCCTTGTCCTCGGGGGTCCACCAGTTGCGCAGCACGCCGTCGCCGTCGGACTTGGAGCCCTGGTCGTCGAAGCCGTGGCCGATCTCGTGACCGATCACCCCGCCGATGCCCCCGTAGTTGACGGCCGGGTCGGCGTCGGGATCGAAGAACGGCGGCTGCAGGATGGCGGCGGGGAAGACGATCTCGTTGTTGGCCGAGTTGTAGTAGGCGTTGACCGTCTGCGGGAACATGCCCCACTCGTCCTTGTCGACGGGGTCGTTCAGGCGGTTGAGACGGTAGTTCCACTGGAAGAGCCCGGCCCGCTCGGCGTTGCCGATCAGGTCGTCGCCGCGGATCTCGAGATCCGAGTAGTCGCGCCACTTGTTCGGATAGCCGATCTTGACGGTGAACTTGGCCAGCTTGTCCTGGGCGGCGGCCTTGGTCTCGTCGCTCATCCAGTCGTAGGTGTTGATGCGGTTGCCGAGCGCGGTGCGCAGATTGGCGACCAGCTCCTCCATCTTGGCCTTGGACTCCGCCGGGAAATACTCGGCCACGTACTGGCGGCCGATGGCCTCGCCCAGCATGCCTTCGGCGAAGCTGATGGCGCGCTTGTCGCGGCTGCGCTGGGCCGGCTGGCCCTGAAGGTCGCGCGAGCGGAACTCCCACTGGGCGTCCGAGAACCGCTTCGACAGAAGGGCGGCGGCGTCGTCGGTGGTGTGGAAGGCCTGCCAGGCCTGGATCACCTCGACCGGGGTCTCGGCGTAGATGGCCGCGATCTTCGGCATGGCGGTGTCCTGGCGCACGATCAGGCGCGGGACGCTTCCCACGCCGACGGCGTCGTAATAGGCCTGCCACGGGAAGCCGGGGGCCTCGGAAGCCAGCTGGGCGATGGTGTACTCGTTGTAGGTCTCGTCGCGGTTGCGG
This sequence comes from Brevundimonas sp., assembly GCA_024711185.1. Taxonomy (GTDB): domain Bacteria; phylum Pseudomonadota; class Alphaproteobacteria; order Caulobacterales; family Caulobacteraceae; genus Brevundimonas. The sequence continues at coordinate 5,985 of JANJTI010000010.1, forward strand.
TTCTGGATCGGCGTCCAGTGCGCCTCGGCGATGCGGGTCTCGAAGGCGAGAATGGCGTCGGCGTTGGCGGCGGGATCATCCCAGCCGATCATCGCCAGCATGCGCTCGACATAGGCGCGGTACAGCGCCTTCTTCTCGGCCCAGCGCTCCTCCAGGTAATAGTCGCGGTTGGGCAGGCCGATGCCGGACTGGCCGGTCGAGACGACGTAGCGGGTCGGCGCCTTCTGGTCGATGGTGATGCCGGTGCCGAAGATCGAGCTGCCGAAGCGGCCCTGGGTTTCGCCCATGTAGACGGCCAGCCTGTCGTGGGTGTCCGCGGCGCGGATCGCGGTCAGGTAGGGCTGCAGCGGCTGGGCGTCCAGGGCCTCGATGCGCGCCTCGTCCATATAGGCGCGATAGGCGTCGGCGATCTTCGCCTCGTCCGAGCCCGGGGTCAGATCGGTGCGGGCGACCAGCCCGTCGATCATCGCCTTCAGGCGGTTGTCCGACAGTTCACGCAGCAGGGCGAAGCTGCCGTAGGAGGTGCGATCCGACGGGATCTGCATCCGGTCGAGCGCCGCGCCGTTGGCGTGGCGGAAGAAGCTCTCGCCCGGGGAGACCGAAGTGTCGCGGCCCGCCAGATCGAAGCCCCAGGTCCCGTAGCGCGGCGCCTCGACGCCCTGCCAGCCGGTCACCGTCGCGCCCGGCTCGCTGGTCTGGAACAGTTCGAAGACCGTGCAGGCCTCGTCGATGCAGGCGTGATCGTGGTCCTGGGCCATGGCGGCGGAGGCGGGCAGCAGCAGGGCGCCCAACGCGGCGCCGATCAGCAATTTCTTCATGTGTCCCTCGACTTCGCATCCCTACGGGGGGAGCGTCGGCGGGGACCCTACGCCCCGGAGGGGCGCTGTCGCCTGAATTTTTTGTCATGAACCGGGGCGCCGGCGCGGGCCGGCCGCGTGCGCCCTTGGCGAATTCGGCGGCGCGCCGGATATTGGACCGGCAGGAGGACGGATGCACGGAGAAGGGGGCGGCGACTACAGGGACCTGGTGGTCTTTCTGGCCGCAGCGGGCGTCGTGGTGCCGCTGTTCAGCCGCTTCAGGATCAGCGCCGTGCTGGGCTTTCTGGCGGCGGGCGTGTTGCTGGGTCCGGACGGGCTGGCGCGTTTCGCCGACGTCGCGCCGTGGCTGTCGTGGATCACCATCTCGGACGCCGCGCAGCTGCGGTCGCTCTCCGAGCTCGGCGTCGCCTTTCTCCTGTTCGTGATCGGTCTGGAGCTGTCGTGGGAGCGGCTGAAGGCCATGCGGCGGCTGGTGTTCGGCCTCGGCGTCACCCAGGTCGCGGTGTGCGCCGTCGGACTCGCCGCCGTGTTCATGCTGATGGGACAGCCGCTCGTCTCGGCGGCCGTGCTCGGCATGGGGCTGGCCTTGTCCTCCACCGCGGTGGTGATGCCGGTGATGGCGGAGCGGGGGCGGCTGACCTCGCCGGCCGGCCGCGCCACCTTCGCGGTTCTGCTGGCCCAGGACCTGGCGGTCGCGCCGATCCTGATCACCGTCACGGTTCTGGCGGCCCTGGCGCGGAGCGTCGGGGTCGGCGACGAGTTCGACCCGTCGGTCCTGCGTCCCGCGCTCCTGACCCTCATTCCGGCGGCGGTCGGCCTCGCCCTGCTGGTGGTGCTCGGTCGCCTCGTGCTGCGGCCGATGTTCCGCTCCGTGGCGCGCTCGCGCAGCCGCGGCCAGGGCGGCGAACTGTTCGTGGCCGCCAGCCTGCTCGTGGTCGTCGGCGCCGGGGTCGCGGCCCAGGCCGCCGGTCTGTCGATGGGGCTGGGCGCGCTCGTCGCTGGCTTGCTGCTGGCCGAGACGGAGTTCCGCCGCGAGGTCGAGCTGGCCATCGACCCGTTCAAGGGTCTGCTGCTCGGCGTCTTCTTCGTCGGCGTCGGCATCAGCCTGGACCTCGACGCGGTGGCCGCCAACCCGCTCGCCGTGCTCGGGCTGGTGGCGCTGATGACCCTGCTCAAGGGCGGCTTGATCTTTGGCGTGGCGCGGCTGTGGCGACTGCGAAATCGCACCGCGGCCGAGGCCGCGCTGATGCTCGCTCCTTCAGGCGAATTCGCCTTCGTCATCCTCGGCGCGGGGCTCGTCGAGGGCATCGCGTCTCCGGCCTTCACCGGGACGGTCATGCTCGCGGCGACGATCAGCATCTTCACCATCCCGCTCATGGCCGCGCTGGCCGCGCGGCTGCTGCGGGAGCCGGCGCGGGCGCCCGATCTGCCGGCCGAGGCGTTCGAGCCGGTCGCGGGTGAGAGGCAGGTTCTGGTTGTCGGCTTCGGCCGCGTGGGACGTCTGGTCGGCGAACTGCTGAGCGAGCACGGGCAGACCTTCCTCGCGCTCGACTCCAACCCCTCGACCGTCGGCAAGGGCCGGGCCGAGGGGGCGAACGTCTTCTACGGCGACGCCGCCAGCCCGGAGTTGCTGCGTCTGTGCGGCATCGACTCGGCCCGCGCCCTGGTGGTCACCATGGACGCGCCCGCCAAGGTGGACGAGGTGGTGGCCGCCGCCCGCTCGCTGCGTCCCGACCTCAGCATCATCGCCCGGGCGCGCGACTCGCGTCACGCCGAACGCCTGTACGGTCTCGGCGCGACCGACGCGGTGCCGGAAACGACCGAAGCCAGCCTGCAGCTGGCCGAGAACACGCTGGTGGATCTGGGCGTGCCGATGGGACTGGTGCTCGCCTCCATCCACGACCGCCGCGATCGCTTCCGCAAGATGTTCCAGGACGCCATGCCCAAGAGCGATGCGCCGCGGGCCCCGCGGGCCCTCAGGAGCGCCCTGCGACGGTGAGCCGCAGCGGGCCCGCCCGTTAACCGTGGGGTGTTGGCCGGCGTTAACCCGGGCACCCCATTTTGGTCATCGTTGCGTGATGAGTGCCAGCCTTCGCCGGACTGTCGGAGACCTCCGACGGCGCTCTCCGGAGCATCCGATTCCACAGCATCGCTTCGGCGTATTTCTTTCTGCCGGCGGACGTGCGCCGCCGTTTAGTCGAGTACCGATTTCATGCGAGACATCGCCCAAACCTCCGCCCTCGATTCCTCCGAGACCGAGGCCGAAGCCCCCCGTCTGAACCGTCGCCAGGCCGCCAAGGTGCGGACCCGGCAGAAGGTCCTCGACGCCGCCCGCGCGCTCTTCGCAGAGCGGGGCTACGAGCCCGCCACCATCCGCGACATCGCCAAGGGCGCCGGCATGTCCACAGGCGCGGTGTTCGCCAACTTCCAGGACAAGGCGGAGCTGTTCGAGGCGGTTCTCGCCGAGGACCTCGCCCGCCTGGGTGAAACTCTTCGCGCGGCCGCGGCCCGCGAGAGCACCCTGCGCGGACGGCTGCTGGCTGCCCTGACCGCCGCCTATCACGGCTCGCTCGAACAGCTCCCGCTGGTGCAGGCCGTGGTGGCCCGCTCCTGGTTCCAGCCGGTCGCAGCCGAGATGCGCACCCGGGAGGCGATCAAGCCGGTCACCTCCGTCGTCCTCGAGGCGCTGCAGGCCGGCGTCCGCGAAGGCGAACTGCGCCAGGACGCCGACGTCCGCCTGCTATCGGACCTGATCTATGCGGCCTTCCTGTCGAACTACCGCCGCGCGGCCTACGACGGCTGGAACATGGAGCAGCTCGACGCCCAGCTGCAGAAGCAGGTCGACGTGATCCTCGCCGGAGCCCTCTCCCGGCAGTGAAGCCGCCCGGCTTCGCCCTGACCTCTTCGAAGGCCGCGACCCGCGTCGCGGCCTTCAACTTTTCCAGCGCAGGGTCGCGGGCTGGACCGGATTGACGAACGGCCGGCCCTCGGCGCGGCTCCGCGTCCACTCGCGCTTGAGCTGCTGGTACCACTTGGCCTGCCGGTCGGCGTCGTCGATCCAGATCAGGGCCGGATCGTAGCGCAGTCCCTCGTTCTGCAGGTTCACCATGCCGCCGTCCTGCTTCAGGAAGGCGACCACGCCGAGCCGTAGGAACGGCCGGGCGAGGCCGAAGACCCAGTGGTCGGACCAGAAGATCTGGGTGATCCGGGTGCGGGTCGAGGTGATCGGGGTCAGGCAGGTCAGGGCCAGCACCTGCTTGTCCCCCACCTGGATGTGCTCCCAGCGGTAGCCCGGCAGGCGGAAGGAGATCTCCGTCGCCGGGGCCCCGCCCAGAATGCGGTAGAGTCGACTGTTCGACGAGGGCGCGTGGCGCACCATGGCGAAGCCGTGTTCGCGCGGCTCGAAGGCCTTGGCCTTCTCGTGCATCGAATGCTCCGAGCGCCACCACCACTGCTGGTGGACGAAGGGTCCGTGGGCGGGGTCCATCAGCCCGATCACGGCGTGATCGATATGGCTGTCGAACTCCATCCACTCGACCAGTTTCGCGCCGCCCCCGACGACGCCGGGGAACTGAGGCGGCTCGTGGTCGGGCTCGTCCTCGCCGCGCGGATCCGCACCCATCCAGACGAACACCAGTCCCTGGCTCTCGCGCACCGGATAGCGGCGCACGCGAATGCGCCCGGTCTCGAAGGTCTGGGCTTCGACCAGCGACGGGATGGCGGCGCAGCCGCCGTCGGGCCGAAAGCGCCAGCCGTGATAGGGGCACTCGACGGTTTCGCCTTCGCCCTTGTCGACGATCCGCCCCGCCGACAGAGGGGCGGCGCGGTGGGGACAGATGTCCCGCAGGGCGAAAACCTCGCCACCGCGCGTGCGTCCGATCAGCACTGGCTCGTCGAGCAGTTCGTACCGCTTCAGCGAGCCCGGGGCCACGTCCCGGGCCAGGGCGACGAAATACCAGGCGTCCAGCACGAAGCCCTTGCCGAAGGCGGTCGGCGGCGTGCGCGGGGCGGCGACGGAAGCGATGTCGGGAACGGTCATGGCTGCTATTCTAGGCGAGCGTCGCGGACCGCCGCCAGTCGCCCATCCGTCGCCTTGAAAAAGCACTTTACAACACAAAGCTACCCACGTATCAGCCAGATGCTGATGGAGAGATCGCTGCAATGAACATCACCCTCGCCGCCGTTCTGGCCTCCGCCGCCCTCGCCGCCGTCCCGGCTGCGGCCCAGGACGGCCATGCCGGTCACGCCGCTCATGGAGCCGGACACGCTCATGGAGCCGCCCGGCCCGGCGCGGCCGAGGGACCGCACACACAGCACGGGCACGCCCACGCCGCCTTCGAATCGGGCCGCTTTCACGTCCGGGTCGACGGGCCGGAGCATCCGGTGGGGGACGTGATCCTCGTCCCCGGCCTCACCTCGTCGCCCGAGATCTGGCAAGGACTGACCGAGGCGCTGAAGGATCGCTACCGGGTGCACCGGGTGCATGTGCAGGGCTTCGCCGGCGCGCCGGCCGAGGACAACGCCGCCGGACCGGTCTCGGCGCCCGTGGCCGAGGATCTGGCCCGCTACATCGCCGAGCAGGGGCTGGTGAAGCCGGCAGTGATCGGCCACTCGATGGGCGGGACCATCGGCATGATGCTGGCCGCCCGACACCCCGACAGCGTGGGCAAGCTGATGGTCGTGGACATGGTGCCGTTCATGGGCGCGATGTTCGGCGGACCCGGCGCGACCGCCGAGAGCGTCGCCCCTGTCGCCGACCAGATCCACGCCGGCATGGCGAGCGGTCCGCGCGAGGCCTACAACGCCCAGGCGATCGCCTCGATCAACGGCATGATCAACACCACAAGCGAGCGCGCGGCCGCCATCCGTCACATGGAGACCAGCGACCAGCAGGTCGCCGCCTCGGCCTTCCGCGAGTTGATCGTCACCGATCTGCGTCCGGAGCTGGCGCGCATCACCGCCCCGACGACGGTGCTCTACGTCAAGTTCAACGATCCGCGGATGACGCCGGAGATCACCGACGGCATCTACCAGGCCTCGTTCGCCGGCCTGCGCGGCGCCCGGCTCAAGCGCATCGACGACAGCGCCCACTTCATCATGCTGGACCAGCCCGCGACGTTCGCCGCCGAGGTGAACGCGTTTTTAGAATAGGGCGCGTCCGGGCCATCGTTTCGGCGGAAACGACCTTCACGGTCTCGTGAGAGACGCGGGGGCGTTTCCGTCGGCAGCTTGACCGGTTATGACCGCCGGCAGGCTTGATGAGGTTTCGATGGCGGGTTCCGGCTTCAGCTTCGGTCGCGGCTCGGGCGGCGGCGG
>JANJTI010000026.1 GCA_024711185.1 Brevundimonas sp.
AATCCGAGGAGCGCCTGAAGCGCTTCTGGACCGCCGTCGATGTGGCGGCAGGCGAGGGCGGCTGGGCCGTGCGCCTCGACGGCCGCAGCCCGAAGACTCCGGCCGGCGCGGCCCTGACCCTGCCCACCGAGGCGGCGGCCCGCCCCGCCGCCGACGAGTGGGCCGCCCAGGGCGAGTATCTCGATCCCGCGACCATGCCGGCCCCCCGCCTCGCCTCGACCGCCCTCGACCGGGTGTCGCAGGCGCGCGAGCCGGTGGCCGGGGAGATCGCCGCCTTCGCCGGCTCGGACCTGCTCTGCTACCTCGCCGAAGAGCCAGCGTCGCTGGTCGAGCAGCAGGCTCGCCAGTGGGCCCCGTGGCGGGCCTGGGCGTCGGTCGAGCTCGGCGTCCACCTCGAGCCGGCGGAAGGCATCATCCACCGCCCGCAGGACCCCGGCGCGGTCGCCCGGATCCGCGAACTGGCCCTGCGGCTGGACGACTTCGGCCTCGCGGGACTGGCCATGGCGACGCCGCTGCTGGGCTCGGCCGTCCTCGCCCTCGCGTTGCAGCGCGGGGCCGTGTCCGGGGCCGAGGCCTTCGAGCTGTCGCGCCTCGACGAGGCCTTCCAGGAGAGCCGCTGGGGCGTCGACGAGGAGGCCGCCGAACGCACCGCCGCCCGCCGCGCCGAGGCGGTGCTGCTGGAGCGGTGGTTCCGGGCGCTGGAGGCCTGAAGCTCCCGCCCCGCCTTGCCACCGCGCGCGTCGCTCCCTAAGCCTGCCGGCCAGGGAGTCACCGCATGCAACACATCCTCGAAGAGCTCGAAAAGCGCCGCGAGCAGGCCCGTCAGGGCGGCGGACAGAAGCGCATCGAAGCGCAGCACGCCAAGGGCAAGCTGACCGCCCGCGAGCGCATCGCCGTCCTGCTGGACGAGGGCTCCTTCGAGGAGACCGACATGTTCGTCGAGCACCGCTCGCACGAGTTCGGCATGGAGAAGCAGCGCATCCCCGGCGACGGCGTGGTCACCGGGCGGGGGACCATCGGCGGCCGGCTGGTCTACGTCTTCTCCAAGGATTTCACCGTCTTCGGCGGCTCGCTCTCGGGCGCCCACGCGGCCAAGATCGTCAAGATCCAGAAGATGGCCCTGACCAGCGGCGCCCCCGTCATCGGCCTGTTCGACGCCGGCGGCGCCCGCATCCAGGAGGGGGTCGAGAGCCTCGCCGGCTACGCCGACATCTTCCTGCAGAACACCCTGGCCTCGGGCGTCATCCCCCAGATCAGCGTGATCATGGGCCCCTGCGCCGGCGGCGACGTCTATTCCCCGGCCATCACCGACTTCATCTTCATGGTGAAGGACACGTCGTACATGTACGTGACCGGCCCGGATGTGGTGAAGACCGTCACCAACGAGGTCGTCAGCCACGAGGACCTGGGCGGGGCCCGGGTCCATGCCGGCAAGTCGGGCGTCGCCGACGGCGCCTTCGAGAACGATCTCGAGGCCCTGGCCGAGGTGCGGCGCCTGATCGGCTTCCTGCCGCTATCGAACCGCGAGAAGCCGCCGGTCCGCGACAGCTACGACGACCCGGAGCGCGAGGAGCCCAGCCTCGACACCCTTGTGCCAGCCAATCCGAACCTGCCCTACGACATCAAGGAGCTGATCCTGAAGGTCGTCGACGAGGCCGAGTTCTTCGAGATCGGACCCGACTTCGCGAAGAACATCGTCACCGGCTTCGGCCGCCTCGACGGCCAGACCGTCGGCGTCGTCGCCAACCAGCCCCAGACCCTTGCCGGCGTGCTCGACATCGACAGCTCGCGCAAGGCGGCCCGCTTCGTGCGCTTCTGCGACGCCTTCGGCATTCCGCTGGTCACCTTCGTCGACGTGCCCGGCTTCATGCCCGGCACGCGCCAGGAGTACGGCGGCCTGATCAAGCACGGCGCCAAGCTGCTGTTCGCCTACGCCGAGGCCACCGTGCCCAAGCTGACCGTCATCACCCGCAAGGCCTATGGCGGCGCCTATGACGTGATGAGCTCCAAACACCTGCGCGGCGACGTCAACTACGCCTGGCCCTCGGCCGAGATCGCCGTCATGGGCGCCAAGGGCGCGGTGGAGATCATCTTCCGCAAGGAGGCCGGCGACCCCGAGGCGCTGGCCGCCCGCGAGGCCGAGTACAAGGCCCGCTTCGCCAACCCCTTCGTCGCCGCCGGCCTCGGCTACATCGACGACGTGATCATGCCCCACGGCACGCGGCGGCGGCTGATCCGGGCGCTACGCACGCTGAAGAACAAGCAGGCCGAGAACCCGTGGAAGAAGCACGATAATATTCCGCTGTAGGGGGGCGCGGGAAGAACGTCTTCACCTCCCCGTTCGCGAAGGCGAATGGAGTGGAGGCTGGTGGTCGGAGGCGATCGGCCGACCCAGACCGCGCAGCGGTCAGGTGAGGGCAGCGTCGGCCGTTGTTGTTGAGCGCCGCTCCCCCGCGGTCCGCGCCGCCCTCTCCTGGTCGACGCTGACGCGCCGACCTGTCCTCTCCATCGCCTTGGCGGGCGATGGAGAGGTGAGCGGATCGCGCCGCACCCCGCCTTTGAACTTCATGGCGGCCAGCGGGCCGGGCGGGCGACGCGGGTCAAGGACGGCCCGCAGGGCCGCCGCGGCGCGGCCGCGCTTCGCGCGGTCCTTGACGCGCGCCGAACCGCCCGGCGACGATCCTCCATGAGGTTTGAAGGCGCATCCCGCTCCGGGTCGAGCGCCTTCCCGACGCGCAGCATCGCCCCCAAACCCTTGAATTTGCGCCCCTGCCGCCCCACATTGCCCTCATCCTGAAATCCGCCTTCCCGACCCGCCCGCGCCCCGCGCAGGCGGCGATGGCGTTTCGGCGCGGCGGGTTCCCGGGACCTCGACAACCCTGAAGGAGACGTCTTGTACGCCCAACGCAAAGCCCCGCACGCCCCCCGTTCCCACGCCGGCCGTGGCTTCCGCCCGGCGCCGATCCGCGCCCGCGTCGGCCTCGCCATGCGCCGCTCGATGAATTTCGGTCCGATGCCTGACGCCGAGTCGGTGCTGCGGGCCCACGGCCTGTCGCTGGCCCCGATGGAGGTCGGCGAAGGCGGCCTCAGCATCGGCGGGACCAGCGTGCTCGCCACCGCCCGCGCCTCCGACCTGGACAGCGGGGCCCTGAAGGGCCTCGTCGTGCCGGCTGGCGCGGCCGACGAGGCCGGCGACGCCGCCCTGGCGGACGCCATCTCCCGCGCCTGCGCCAAGGGCGCGCCGGTGCTGGCCTTCGGCGAAGGCGTGGCCGCCACCCTGCGTGCGCTGGGCCGCCCCGCAGGGCCGTTCGCCGACGCTCCGGCCGTGGTCGTCTCGGGCGACGACGTCCAGCCGCTGGCCGACGCCGAGGCGCTGGGCGCCGCCGCCGGCCGCATCCACTGATCGAGGCGCGGGAGCGGCGGGCCAGTCGCGCCGCTCCCGCCGCTCTCAGACCCCGAACGCCTCGAGGATGGGGCAAGATCCCTTGCCCCCCGAGGCGCAGGCGCCCGCCAGGCGGCGCAGCGACGCCCGCGCGGCCTCCAGCTCGGCGATGCGCGCATCCAGGGCCGCCAGACGTTCCTCGGCCAGCGCGCGCGCCCGCGCCCGATCCTCGCCGGCGTCCAGCGCCAGCAACTCGCCGATCTGCTCGAGGGTGAAGCCCGCGGCCTGCGCCGAACGTATGAAGCGCAGCCGGCGCACGTCCTCGTCGTCGTAGCGCCGTACGCCGCCGCCCAGTCCGTTCCCCTGCGGCCGCGGCGGCTCCGCCAGCAGGCCGCGCCGCTGGTAGTAGCGCACCGTCTCCACGCCGACCCCGCCGGCCTCCGCCAGCCGCGCGATGGTCCGTCCGGGGGCTGCGAAGGACATGACTTGACTCCGTACCATGGTCCGGACCCTACATGGGGTGCGGATCGTTAGTCGGCAACGGAGAAGCCTCATGTCCGCCCCCCAGAACGCCCCCGGGAAGAAGACCGCCGTGCTCTACCGCATGGTCATGCCCGACCATGTCTGCCCCTACGGCCGCAAATCCCTGTGGCTGCTGCGCCGCAAGGGCTATGCGGTGCAGGACCATCACCTGACCACGCGGGAGCAGACCGACGCCTTCAAGGCCGAACACGGGGTGAAGACCACGCCCCAGACCTTCATCGACGGCGTCCGCATCGGCGGCCATGACGACCTGCGTCGCCATTTCGGCGAGAAGGTCGCGGAGCCCGGCGCGACCAGCTACACGCCGGTGCTGGCGGTGTTCGCCGTGGCGGCGCTGATCTCGCTGGCCATCGACTGGCTGTCGGCGGGAACCGTCAGCTGGATGGCCCTGCCCAATTTCATCGCCGTCGCCATGTGTCTGCTGGCCATGCTCAAGCTGCAGGACGTCGAGAAGTTCTCGACCATGTTTCTCAACTACGACCTGCTGGCCCAGCGTTGGCCGACCTACGGCTACCTCTATCCGTTCGCCGAACTCGGCGCGGGGGTGCTGATGCTGGCCGGAGTGTTGACCTGGCTCTCCGCCCCGGCAGCCCTGTTCATCGGCGGCATAGGCGCGGTCTCGGTGTTCAAGGCGGTCTATGTCGACAAACGCGAGCTGAAATGCGCCTGCGTCGGCGGCTCGTCCAACGTGCCGCTGGGCTTCGTCTCCCTGACCGAGAACCTGATGATGATCGGCATGGCCGTGTGGATGCTGGCCGTGGCGCACTGAGCCGGAGGCGAGGCCGCCGCAACGACCGCGACGGCGTCGCCTGGTTCAGGCGGCCTCGGCGACAGGCTCCGGAACGAGCCGGGCGAGGTCGAGCAGGCTGATCATGCCGTCCTCGCCGGCCACGATGCCCTCCAGCACGGTCTCGGCGCCGCCGGCGGCCAGGTCGGGAGCCGGCTGCACCGAGTCGGGCTCGACCCCGAGGATGTCGGAGACGCCGTCGACCAGCAGGCCCACCAGCCGGCCGCTGTGCTCGATGACGATCACCGCGTGCCGCGCCGAGGGCTCCGAGGCCGGGCCGCCCAGCCGGCGGCCGAGATCCATCACCGGCAGGACGATGCCGCGCAGATTGACCACCCCCTGCATGAAGGGCTGGGCGTTCGGCAGGGGGGTCGCCGGGCTCCAGCCCCGGATCTCGCGCACCGACTGGATATCGATGGCGTAGCGGGCGTCGCCGATGCGGAAGGCGACCAGTTCGCGCAGGTCGGGATTGTCGGCGCTCATCAGAACTCCTCCCACCCCTCGACGGGCTCGACCACGGCCAGGGCGGCGCCGCCGGCCCCGGCCCGGGCGAACCGGGCGATGCGCTGCTGCTGGGCGCCGTGGAAGGCGCCGGGGCGCGCGGCAGGTCGACGTTCCACCGCCGCGGGGGTCGCGGGCGCGCCGGCGACGGCGCCCTGGGTGGTCTTGAAGCGCCCGACCAGGCCCGACAGCTCCTCGCTGTCCCGGCTGAGGCTGTGGCTGGCGGCGGTGGACTGCTCGACCATGGCGGCGTTCTGCTGGGTCACCTGGTCCATCTGGTTGACGGCCGTGTTGACCTGCTGAAGGCCGGTGGCCTGCTCCTGGGCCGAGGCGCTGATCTCGGACATCAGACCGTGGATGCCGGAAACGCCTTCGATGATCGCCTTGAGGGCCTTGCCCGTCTGGTCGACCAGCCCCACGCCGGTGGCGACCTGGGCCGAGGAGGCCGAGATCAGGGTCTTGATCTCCTTGGCTGCGTCGGCCGAGCGCTGGGCCAGAGCCCGCACTTCCGAGGCCACCACCGCGAAGCCGCGGCCGGCATCGCCCGCCCGCGCCGCCTCGACCCCGGCGTTCAGGGCCAGAAGGTTGGTCTGGAAGGCGATCTCGTCGATCACGCCGATGATCTGGCCGATCTGTCCGGCGGACCGCTCGATGTCGCCCATGGCGGCCACGGCCCGCTCGACCACCTCGCCGGAGCGTTCGGCTTCGGCGCGCGCGGCTGTGACCGACTCGCTGGCGCGCCGGGCGCCCTCGGCCGTGCGGTTGACGGTCGCCGTGATCTCGTCCAGCGCGGCGGCGGTCTCCTCCAGGCTGGCCGCCTGCTGCTCGGTACGCCGCGACAGATCGTCGGCGGCGTGGCTGATCTCGGCGGCGCCGGTGCGCATCGTGCCGGCGTGGGTGGCGATTTCGCCGACCACCGCCTCCAGCCGGCTCACCGCCGCGTTGAAGTCGTCGGCGAGCTGTCGGTAATCGGCGGGGAAGTCCGCCTCCAGACGGACCATCAGGTCCCCGTCGGAAAGCCGCGACAGGGCGTCGGCGGTGCGTCGGACCACGTCTGCGAGCTCGTCGGCAGCGCGCTTGCGCTCTGCCTCCTGGCGCTCCCGCTCGACCTCGACCGCCGTCACGTCGGTGGCGAACTTGATCACCTTGAAGGGCTTGCCGGCGGCGTCGAGGATCGGGTTGTAGGAGGCCTCGATCACGACCCGCTTTCCGCCCCTGCCGACCCGCTCGTACTTCTGGGCGAGGAATTCGCCGCCGCGCAGCCGGCGCCAGAATTCCTGGTAGGCTTCGCTGCGCGCGAACGTCGGATCGACGAACATGGCGTGCTGCCGGCCCTTGACCTCGTCGAGCCGGTATCCGAGCACCTGCAGGAAGTTCTCGTTGGCGTCGAGGATCACGCCGTCGAGGTCGAACTCGATGACGGCCTGCGAGCGCCCGATGGCGGCGACCACCGCCTCGAGCTGGACGATGCGCTCCTGCAGCGCCTGGTTGGCTTTGGACGGTCCGAACATTCTTTCTGGCCCCGGTGGGATATCGTTGCTCTCAGTAAGGGGCAGGCGTTGACGCATTGAGCGCGACTGGCGGGCTCCCTGATGGTCCGGTTCCGTATCGTTTCAATGCGAACGATGGTTTTTTGCTTGCGGACAAATCCGCTACGCGAGCTTGGGCTTATCTGTTGCGTAGGTTCCGGGGGTCAGCAGTGCTTTCGTCTTTGAGTTCGATTCTCGAGCACCGCAGTGCGCGGTCTCGTGCGCAGTTCAACCTCATCTACAAGCTGGTCATCGCCGGCCGGCGGTGGCGGGCGCGCTTGAGCGAGCGGCTGGTGGGCGCCGGGCACACCGACGCGACATTCAGCGCCCTTTACGCCCTCGCCAGCGCGCCCACGGGACTCAACCAGACGGAACTCGCGGAACGCATGGGCGTGACGGGTTCGTCGCTCGTGCGCCTGCTCGATGTTCTCGAGATGCAGGGGCAGATCCGACGGGAAGCCATGGTCGGCGACCGACGCGCCAATCTGATCCGTTTGCAGCCAGCAGGGGCGGAGGCCGTGCGCGAACTCGACGCCGTCGCCGATCGCTTGCGTGACGAGATCTTCGATGGCGTATCCGACGAGCGGGTCACCCAGCTGACGGAACTCCTCGACCGCCTCATGGAAAGGCTGGCTGCTGGAACCGTGCGTGTTGAGGAGCCCGGCCCGGAAGGGGCGATGCAGGCGTCCGCGCCTGCCTGAATCCTTCACCGGGGCGCAGATCCCGCGATCCTTCCCAGGCTGCGAAGGCCGTCGCGCAGGAGCTCTGCGTCCGCCTTGAGCTCCTGCTCGACCCGCGCATGCTCCTGGACCCAGATCGGCGTGGCCTGCGCCAGCAGGGCGCGCCCGGCGTCGGTCAGCGCCGCCCGCCGGCCGCGGCGGTCGTCGGCATCGACCGCGAAGGCCGCCAGGCCCCGGCGCTCCAGCGGCTTGAGGTTGGCGGTCACCGTCGAGCGGTCCATGGCCAGCACCTCCGCCACCTGGCCGAGGCTCGCCGGCGTCGGACGGTTCAGGCTGTGCAGCAGGGAATACTGGCCGCTGGTGAGGCCGAGCGGCCGGAACGCCTCATCGAACCGCCGCGCCAGCGCCCGCGCGGCCCGCCGCGCGTGCAGGCACATGCAGGTGTCGCGGACGTGCAGGGTGGCGGCGTAGTCGGCGGCGTTTGACATGATCCATGATACTTTGATATCAACGTAACTGTCAACGACAGCTTGCCGGAGAAGCCCGATGCGCCAGGTCACCGCCTTCAAGTGGGTTCCCCCGTTCGCCCAGGGCTCGGTGCGCGACATCCGCGTCCGCTGGGCGCTGGAAGAGGCCGGCCTCGGCTACGATGACCGGCTGATCGACCTCGACGAGCGCGACGGCGCCGCCCACCGCGCCCGCCAGCCCTTCGGACAGGTGCCGGCCTATCGGGACGGCGAGGTCGAGATGTTCGAATCCGGCGCCATCGTGCTGTGGATCGCCCAGGAGTCCGAGGCCCTGATGCCGGACACTGCCGCCGGACGGGCCTCGGTGCTGACGTGGCTGTTCGCGGCCATGAACACCCTCGAGCCGGTGGTCGCCGAACTGGCCGGCATCGACATCTTCCACGCCGGGGAGCCCTGGGCGCCGCTGCGCCGGCCGGCGGTCGAGGCCCAGCTGCGCAAGCGCCTGGGCGAACTGCAGGCCGCCCTCGGGTCGCGTCGGTGGTTCGCCGGCGACCGCTTCAGCGCCGCCGACATCCTGATGGTTCATGTGCTGCGCGACCTGCGCCACACCGACATCCTCGCCGACTATCCGGCGCTGGCCGACTACGTCACCCGGGCCGAGGCGCGGCCGGCCTTCCGCCGCGCCCTCGCCGACCAGCTGAAGCCGTTCAGGGCCGCCGAGGCCGAAAACCCGGCCCTGGCGGCGGCGTGAAGCCAGGCTCCTTCAGTCCGGCCAGCCGATCAGCGCCGCCCGCTCGCCGGGCCCCAGCGTCCGCCAGCGCCCCTCCGGCAGGTCGTCCAGCGCCAGCGGGCCGATGCGGATGCGCAGCAGGTCGACGACCTCCAGCCCGACCAGCTCGCACATGCGCCGGATCTGGCGCTTGCGGCCCTCGCGAAGGACGAAGCGAAGCCGCTGCGGCTCGATCCGCGTCACCCGCGCCGGCTTCAACTTGCGCCCGTCCAGCTCCAGCCCGTGGCGCAGCCGGCTCAGCTTCGTCTCCGTGATCTGACCGGTCACCTCGACCACATACTCCTTGTCGAGGGACGACTCCGGCCCGATCACCGCCTTCGCGACCACCCCGTCCGAGGACAGCAGCAGCAGGCCGCGGGAGTCCTCGTCCAGCCGTCCGATCGGAGGCAGGGAGGCGTCCTTCGTCGGGACCGCGCCGTCGCCGATCCGGTTGGCCGCGGTGAGCAGCCGCACCGCCGGAACCTTGCCCGGCTCGGGCTGGCCCGAGACATAGCCGACCGGCTTGTGCAGCACGATGGTCACGCCCTCGGCCAGCGCCGCCTCGGCCCGCTCCGCCAGGGTCAGGGTCTGGCCGGGCAGGATCCTGCGGCCGGCGTCGCGGACGGTTTCGCCGTCGACGGCGACGAGGCCGTCGGCGATCAGCGCGTCGGCCTCGCGGCGCGAGCACAGGTCGGACTGGCCCATGAACTTGTTCAGGCGGACCGGTTCCTCGCCGGTCCAGGTGCGCGATACGGCCATCTCAGACCGCCCGGAACAGGAGCATGAGGTTGTTGGCGGGCATTTCGAGGCGCAGGGTGAAGGCCAGCCCCTCGGCCTTCGCCGCGGCCGCCACCGCCTCGCGCTCGCGCAGCCCCCAGGCCGGATCGCGCGCCATCAGGCTTTCGTCGAAGGCGGCGTTGGACGGGGCCAGCTCGACCTCCGCCTCGCGGTAGGGGCCGTAGAGGGCCAGCAGCCCGCCGGGCCGGCGCAGGACCCGCCCGGCCAGCCGCATCAACCCCTCCGTCGCCGTCCAGGGGCTGATGTGAATCATGTTGATGCAGACTACGGCCTCGACCGGCCCTTCCGGCCAGTTCGCCTCCTCCAGCATGTCCAGCGCCAGCGGCGGCTGCAGGTTGGGCAGACCGGAGGCGCCCGCCCAGGCGGCGGTGCTGGCCCGCGCCTCCGGCGAAGGGTCGCTCGGCGTCCACTCCAGGCCGGGCAGGGCGGCGGCGAAGGCGACCGCGTGCTCGCCCGCCCCGCTGGCCACCTCCAGCACCCGGCCGCGCGCCGGCAGGTGGGCCCTCAGCACCTCCAGAATCGGTCCGGCGTTGCGGGCCGTGGCAGGGGAGGCGAGGGCCCCGTCGGGGCGGCGAGTCTGGGGATCGAGGGTGTGCACGGCCGCCTCGATATCCCGCCGGAGGCCGGTCCGCGACCGGAAATGTGCAGGCGACATGCGACCGCCGCCTCGCGGGAGGTTGAAACGTGCAGCGGTTGACCTCGCGTCGCCCTGGATGCCATGTCCCTGAAACATTGCGTGATCTGCACGCATCGGGAGGCGCCGCGGCGGCGGAGATCGCCGGGCCTTACGTTTCAGGAGAGTTCGCGTGACCCAGTCCATCCCCGGCCTGCACCCGGCCCCCACCGCCCACGCCGGCCTCGTCGCCTGGGTCGAGCAGATCGCCGCCCTGACCAGGCCCGCGCGGGTGCACTGGTGCGACGGCTCGGAGGCCGAGAAGTCGGCCATCGTCGCCGACCTGATCGGCAAGGGCACGCTCAGGGAACTCGACCAGACGAAGCGTCCCGGCTGCTACTACGCCGCCTCCGACCCCAAGGACGTGGCCCGCGTCGAGAGCCGCACCTTCATCTGCTCCGGCAATGAGAGCGACGCCGGGCCGACCAACAACTGGGCCGATCCGGTCGAGATGCGCACCCGCCTGAACGGCCTGTTCGACGGCTGCATGGCCGGCCGCACCATGTATGTCGTGCCCTTCTCGATGGGACCGCTCGGCTCGAAGATTTCGGCGCTGGGCGTCGAGATCACCGACAGCGGCTATGTCGCCGTGTCGATGGGCATCATGACCCGCATGGGCAAGGCGGCGCTGGACGTGCTCGGGACCGACGGAGAGTTCGTGCCGGCGGTGCACACCCTCGGCGCCCCGCTGGCCGACGGCCAGGCGGACGTGCCGTGGCCCTGCAACGACGAGAAGTGGATCGTTCACTTCCCCGAGACCCGCGAGATCTGGTCCTACGGCTCGGGTTACGGCGGCAACGCCCTGCTGGGCAAGAAGTGCTACGCCCTGCGCATCGCCTCGGTCATGGCCCGCGACGAGGGCTGGCTGGCCGAGCACATGCTGATCCTCAAGCTGACCGATCCCAAGGGCCGGGTGAAGTATGTCGCCGCCGCCTTCCCCTCGGCCTGCGGCAAGACCAACCTCGCCATGCTGCAGCCGTCGCTGCCGGGCTGGAAGGCGGAGACGGTCGGCGACGACATCGCCTGGATGCGCTTCGGCGACGATGGCCGCCTCTACGCCGTGAATCCGGAAGCCGGCTTCTTCGGCGTCGCCCCGGGCACCAGCCGCAACACCAACCAGAACGCCCTCGCCACCCTGGCGAGGAATACCGTCTTCACCAACACCGCCCTGACCGCCGACGGCGACGTCTGGTGGGAGGGTCTGACGAAAGAGGCGCCGGAAGGCCTGACCAACTGGAAGGGCCAGCCGCACGACCCGACCTCGGGCGAGCCGGCCGCCCATCCGAACGCCCGCTTCGCCGCCCCGGCCGGCCAGTGCCCGGCCATCGCGCCCGAGTGGGAGGACCCGAAGGGCGTGCCCATCGACGCCATCCTGTTCGGCGGCCGCCGCGCCTCGGCTGTGCCGCTGGTCACCGAGGCGCTCGACTGGGAGCACGGCGTGTTCATGGGCTCGACGGTCGCTTCGGAAGGTACGGCCGCGGCCGAGAACAAGGTCGGCGAGCTGCGCCGGGACCCGTTCGCCATGCTGCCCTTCTGCGGCTACAACATGGGCGACTACTTCGCCCATTGGCTGTCGATGGGCGGACGCACCGACGCCGCGAAATTGCCGCGCCTCTACTTCGTCAACTGGTTCCGCAAGAACGAAGACGGCAAGTTCGTCTGGCCGGGCTTCGGCGACAACGCCCGCGTGCTGAAGTGGATCGCGGGGCGGCTCGACGGCGAGGCCGAGGCCGTGGATACGCCGGTGGGCCGCGTCCCGACCCGCGAGGCGCTGGACCTGTCGGGTCTCAACCTGGCCGAAACAGACCTGGCGACACTGCTCGACGTCGACGCCGACGTCTGGGCCGAGGAGGCCGCGCTGATCCCTGCCTTCTACGAGAAGTTCGGCGACCGCCTGCCGAAGGCGCTGTGGGAGCAGCACGCCGCCCTCGTCGCTCGGGTCGAGGAAGCCCGCGCCGCCGCCATCGCGGCCGAGTAGGGCTTGCATTCGGGGGCCGGGCGGTCGATCTGACCGTCCGTGTCTTCCCCCGACGTGATCGTCATCGGCGCCGGCGTGCTCGGCCTCTGCACGGCAGCGGAGCTGGGCGCGCGCGGCCACGCGGTGACCGTCGTCGACCCCGGCGGCCCCAACGCCAGCTCGGCCGCCGCCGGCATGCTGGCCCCCGCACTCGAGTGCCTGTCGGACGCGGCGACGCCTGAGCGGGCCGCCCTGCTGACCCGCGCGCGCGACCTGTGGCCCGACTTCGCGGATCGCTTTGGTCTGACCCTGCATCGCGACGGCGTCGAGTGGCGCGGCCCCGACCCGGAGGGAGCGATCGCGAGGCTTGCGAGCTTCGGCGTCGAGGCGCACCGCACGCCGGGCGGGGTGTTCACCGGCGAGGACTGGCGGGTCGAGGTGGGGCCGGCGCTGCAGGCGCTGGCCCGCGCGGAAGGCGTTTCTCTGGTCCATGCGACCGCTCGCCGGCTGGCGGCGGAGGGCCGCCGCTGGCGGCTCGAGGCTCCGGACGGGCG
>JANJTI010000034.1 GCA_024711185.1 Brevundimonas sp.
GATCCGAGCCGACCGCAGCCGACCAGCGCCACGACCGGAGACCTCGCGGCGACGTCCATGGCCTCAGGCGGTGCCGACGGTCTCGAACAGGCAGGCGTCGATCGCCTCCTGCGGCTTCTTCGAGCCCCGGATCATGAAGTCGAAAGCGGGGTAGTAGCGGTCCGCCGCCTCCACCGCCGCGTCGATCATCGAGGCCGCCTGGGCCAGCGTCGGGCGCTCGCCCATGGGCAGGGCCAGGGAGTGGCGGAAGACGATCTCGCCGTCTTCGGCCCAGACCTCGAAATGGCCCATCCAGGTGCGCTGGTTGATCATGCCGACCAGCTCGTATGCCGCCGCCCGCTTGGCCTTCGACGCCTGCAGGTCCAGCGCGCAGCACAGCTGCAGGCAGTCGCCTTCAGGCCGCCATGCGAACCACAGCTCGTAGTCCTTCCAGTCCCCGGCCAGAGAGAAGGCGAGGTCGCCCTCGTCGGTGCGGTCGAAGGGCAGGTTCTCGGCGACCAGCACGTGCTCGACCACGTCCAGCGGGTCGTGCGGCGTGTCGATTTCCTCGGGCCGGGCGGCGTCCATCAAGTCGTCTCCGGGCGCGACTCACGCCCTCTTCCGAAACGGTAGGCGGGTTCGCAGATTCGGCTCAACCGGCTGCGTCCTGGGGGGGAACGGCCCCTGTGGACGTTCCCTTGCGGGGCGTTTTGGTCGCCTTCAGCGCGGCGACTTCGGCGCGCAGGGCGGCGACCTCGGCCTTCAGCGCATCCAGTTCGTCGCGGCGCACCAGATCCATCTCGGCGGCGAAACGGTCGGCCTGGGCGCGGAAGGCCGTCTTCGCCTCCTCGCCCGCCGCCTGGGCGAGACCCATGGCGCCCGTGGTGAGTTTGGCGAACTCATCGAGAATGGGATTTCGCGTCTGCATGGGAACTCCGACTCAGGCTTGCCGCCGTGTTAACGATGGTTGCCGGATATGGTGAACGAAACCTTGCCGTCCATGCCCGCGTCTCGCCCGAAAGGCCACGGATTTTTCGGGGACTGATCCCGCGACGCTTGCTAAACCAGCCGTCCAACCCTCGCAGGAGCGCCCGTGCAATTCCCCGAGTTCGATCCGGTCCTGTTCAGCATCGGCCCGCTGGACATCCGCTGGTACGCCCTCGCCTACGTGGCGGGCATCGTCCTGGGCTGGTGGTACGCCGCGAAGCTGGCCAAGGCGGAAGCCCTCTGGGCCCCGGCGGCCCCGCCCGCCACCACCCGCCAGCTGGACGATCTCGTGCTCTGGATCACGCTCGGGATCATCCTCGGCGGTCGGTTGGGCTACGGCCTGTTCTATCAGCCGTCGCTGTACGGCCAGCTGTTCACCGGCGACACGCTGGGCGAGCGCTTCGCCCTGCTCCGCCTTTGGGACGGCGGCATGTCCTTCCACGGCGGCCTGATCGGGGTCTCGCTGGCGATCATCTGGTTCGCCCACCGCAACCGCATCAAGCTCCTCAGCCTTGGCGACCTCGTGGCGCCGGTGGTGCCGATCGGACTGGGTTTCGGCCGCCTGGCCAACTTCATCAACGGCGAGCTGTGGGGACGTGAGACGTCCCTTCCGTGGGGCGTCAACTTCTGCAGCCAGCGCGCCCGCGAGATCTACGGCCAGACCTGCCAGTTTGTGACCGACAGCGGCTCGGTGGTCGGCCCCGGCGACGTCGCGCGCCATCCCAGCCAGCTGTACGAGGCCGGGCTCGAGGGTATCGTGCTCTTCGCCGTCCTGTGGTTCGCGGTGCACAAGGCGAGGCTGCTCGCCAAGCCCGGCTATGTCGCCGGCCTCTTCCTCTTCGGCTACGGCCTGATCCGCGCCTCGCTGGAGAACGTCCGGCAGCCGGACGCCGGGCTGGAGAACCTGCCGCTGGGCCTGACCATGGGCATGATCCTCTCCATCCCGATGATGCTGATCGGGGCGTGGCTGATCTGGCGGGCATGGAGCCGCCCGCCGGTCGCCGGCTGACCGATGTCCCTGAAGGAGCGGCTGGCGCGCGAGATCGCCCTGACCGGGCCGATGACGGTCGCCGACTACGTCGTCCGCTGCCTGCACGATCCGCGAGACGGCTACTATGCGACGCGCCCCGCCATCGGCGCCGGCGGCGATTTCATCACCGCGCCGATGGTCAGCCAGATGTTCGGCGAGCTGATCGGCCTGTGGGCGGTCGAGCTGTGGCGGCGGCTCGGCGCGCCGGAGCGGGTGCGGCTGGTGGAGGTCGGGCCGGGCGACGGGACGCTTATGGCCGACGCCCTGCGGGCGGCCCGGCTTGACCCCGACTTCCTTCACGCGGTCGATCTGGTCCTGATCGAGCCCTCGCCGCCGCTGCGGGCCGCGCAGGCGCGCATGTTGGCCGACAGCGACGTTCACCCGCGCTGGGTCTCCGCTCTGGACCGCATCGAGACCGACGCCCCGGTGATCCTGATCGCCAACGAGGTGCTGGACTGCCTGCCGGCCCGCCAGTTCGTGAAGACCGAGGATGGCTGGGCGGAGCGCCGGATCGGGATCGACGACGGCGGCGGTCTGACCTTCGGACTCGTAAAGATCACCGGGGGCTTCAGGCGTCCGCACTTCACAGTGGAGCCGGGCCAGACCGTGGAGATTTCAGACCAGCAGGCCGCCTTCGGCCGCGATCTGGGCGCGCTGGTCAAGTCCGCGGGCGGCGCGGCCCTGCTGATCGACTACGGGCGCTCGAAGCCGGAGACCGGCGACACCCTGCAGGCCCTGCGCCGCCACCGGAAGGTCGATCCGCTGGACAGCCCGGGCGAGGCCGATCTGACCCAGTGGGCCGATTTTCCGACCGTGCTTGAAGCCGCCGTTCATGCCGGCGCCGACGTGACCGGGTGCCGCAGCCAGGGCGAGCTCCTGCGTCGGCTGGGCATCGAACACCGGGCCGCGGGCCTGAAGGCCGCCCGTCCTGACGCGGCGGCGACCATCGACCGACAGCTGGAGCGGCTGGTCGGCGCGGCCCAGATGGGAACGCTGTTCAAGGCCTGCGCGATCTTCTCGCCCCGCAGCCTCGTCGTGCCGGGTTTCGAGGAATGACCATCGCGCTCGAGCCCATCACTCATCCGCTCCTCGCGCTCCCCGGCGTGCGCCACGGTTTCTTCACGCGCCAGGGCGGCGTGTCCACCGGGCTGTACGCAGGCCTGAACGCCGGCGTCGGCTCCAGCGACGACCCGGCCGCGATCGCCGAGAACCGTCGTCGGGTGGCGGAACATCTCGGCGGCGTCCCGGAAGATCTGGCCAGCTGCTATCAGGTCCATTCCGCCGTCGCCCGGGTGGCGGAGGCCGGCTGGAAGGGCGAGCGACCCGAGGGCGACGCCAGCGTGACCGCAGCGCCCGGCGTGATCTGCGCCGTGCTGACCGCGGACTGCGCGCCGGTGCTGCTGGCCGATCCGGAGGCCGGCGTGGTCGGGGCGGCTCACGCGGGCTGGAAGGGCGCGCTGGGCGGGATCATCCACTCAACCGTCGCGGCGATGGAGGCGCTCGGCGCGCGTCCGGGCCGCATTGTCGCTGTGGTCGGCCCCTGCATCTCCCGAGCATCCTATGAGGTCGGTGCGGACTTCCAGGAGCG
>JANJTI010000071.1 GCA_024711185.1 Brevundimonas sp.
GTGTCGGCCTCACGTCCGGACAGCGAAACCACGTACTCGGTGAGATCGGAGATCTGGCGGGAATCCAGCATCCGGTCGCGGCCGAAGGCCGGCATCATCGACGTGCGGGTGTCCGCGTGGCCGGCGCGGACGCCGACCCGGATGGTGTGCTCGATGTCCTCCAGCGAACCGCCCCACAGCCAGACGTCGTCGCGCAGGTTCGGATAGCCCCTGGCCCCCGCCCCGCCGACGCCGTGGCAGCTGGCGCAGTTGTCGCCGAACACCGACTGCCCGACCGCCAGGGCGTGGGCCTGCAGGGCGGGGTCGCGCTCGATCTGCTCCAGCGAGGCGCTCAGCAGCTGCGTCTCGCGCTCGCTGCGCAGGGCCTGCAGGTCGCGCAGGTCCGCCGCAACGTCGGCGCGGTCGGACTGGCCGAGCACGCCGCGGGTGTAGCCGCTGATCCCCGGCCAGGCCGGCATCAGCACCCAGTAGACGATGGAGAAGGCGATGGTCGCGTACCAGACCCACAGCCACCAGCGCGGCAGCGGATTGTCCAGCTCCTTGATGCCGTCCCACTCGTGGCCGGTCGTCTCCACGCCGGTGTGTTCGTCGCGCTCGGGCTCAGACATCGTCGGCCTCGTCCTTCTCGAGGGGCAGTTGGGCGAGGCGGCGATAGGCCTCGCGGTGGCGCGGCAGCAGGGCCCAGACGACTCCGGCCACGAACATCGCGCCGAAGTAGATCGTCCCGCCCTGCTGGGCGAAGCTGGCCACGGTTTCGTAGTCGAGGCTGATCATCGCAGGTTCTCCGGGCTCTCGGCCTGGTAGGTGCGGAAGTCGACCATGGTGCCCAGCACCTGCAGGTAGGCGATCAGGGCGTCCATCTTGGTCAGACGGGTCGGATCGCCGTCGAAGTCGCCCTGCACCACATTGGGGCCGTAGCGCTGGCGCAGCTCCGAGGTCTCGCTGGCGAACGGATCCACCTGGGCCCTCAGGTCGGCCTCGGCGTTCTCGATCTGGGCGGCCGTATAGGGCACCCCCACCGCCAGCAGGGCCCGCAGGCGCTCGCGCGTGGCGTGGGTGTCCAGGTCCTGGTCGGCCAGGAAGCGGTACGGCGGCATGTTGGACTCCGGCACCACCGCGCGCGGATCCTTCAGGTGCTCGACGTGCCAGTCGTTGGAGTACTTGCCGCCGACGCGGGCCAGATCCGGCCCGGTGCGCTTCGAGCCCCACTGGAACGGGTGGTCGTACATGCTCTCGGCCGCCAGGCTGTAGTGGCCGTAGCGCTCGACCTCGTCACGCAGCGGACGGATCATCTGCGAGTGGCAACTGTAGCAGCCCTCCGAGACGTAGATGTCGCGCCCGGCCTGCTCCAGCGGGGTGTAGGGACGCACGCCCTCCACCTCCTCGATGGTGCTCTCCACCCAGAACAGCGGGGCGATCTCGATCAGGCCCCCGATCGACACCGTGATGACGATGCCGATGACCAGCCACAGCGAGTGGCGCTCGAACTTCTGATGTCGCTTCCACATGGTGCGCTTATTCCGCCGGCAGGAGTTGGGGTTCGATCGTCGAGGACAGGGCCGTCTTCGCGTCGGCCGCGGGCATGCGGATCGTCTTCCAGACGTTCCAGGCCATGATCGCCGTGCCGCTGAAGAACATCGCGCCGCCCAGCACCCGGATCACGTTCTGGATGTGCTTGGCCGAGACCGTCTCGATGAAGCTGTTGGCGAGGAAGCCGTCGGGCGTGTACTCGCGCCACATCAGGCCTTCCATGATCCCGGAGACCCACATCGAGCTGATGTAGAGCACGATGCCGGTGGTCGCGATCCAGAAGTGCCACTCGATGGCGGCCTTCGAATACATGGCCGGCTTCTTCCAGAGCCACGGCACCAGGCAGTAGATCGCCCCGAAGGTGATCAGGCCGTTCCAGCCCAGCGCGCCGGAGTGCACATGGCCGACGGTCCAGTCGGTGTAGTGCGACAGGGCGTTGACCGTCCGGATGGACATCAGCGGCCCTTCGAAGGTGGCCATGCCGTAGAAGGCGATGGCGACCACCATCATCCGGATCACCGGGTCGGTGCGCAGCTTGTCCCACGCCCCCGACAGGGTCATCAGGCCGTTGATCATGCCGCCCCACGACGGCATCCACAGCATCACCGAGAAGGTCATGCCCAGGGTCTGCGCCCACTGCGGCAGCGCCGTGTAGTGCAGGTGGTGCGGACCGGCCCAGATGTAGATGAAGATCAGGGACCAGAAGTGGACGATCGACAGCCGGTAGGAATAGACCGGCCGCTCGGCCCGCTTGGGCATGAAGTAGTACATCATGCCGAGGAAGCCGGTGGTCAGGAAGAAGCCCACGGCGTTGTGGCCGTACCACCACTGGGTCAGGGCGTCCTGGACCCCCGCGAAGGCCGAATAGCTGCGCGCCTCGAGCAGGCTGACCGGCACCGCCAGGTTGTTGACGACGTGCAGGATGGCGATGGTGACGATGAAGGCCAGGTAGAACCAGTTGGCCACGTAGATGTGCGGTTCCTTGCGCTTCCAGATCGTGCCGAGGAAGACGAGCAGGTAGGCCACCCACACCACCGTCAGCCACAGGTCGGTCAGCCATTCGGGCTCGGCGTATTCGCGCGACTGGGTGATGCCGGCGAGATAGCCGACGGCCGCCAGCACGATGAACAGCTGGTAGCCCCAGAACACGAACCACGGCAGCACGCCGCCGAACAGCCGCGCCTTGCAGGTCCGCTGCACCACCCAGAAGGAGGTGGCGATCAGGGCGTTGCCGAGAAAGGCGAAGATCACGCCGGAGGTGTGCAGCGGCCGGATGCGTCCGAAGTTGGTCCAGCCGTGCTCCGGAAAGTAGAGCAGGTTCGGCCACGCCAGCTGGGCCGCGGCGACGACGCCGACCAGCATGCCGACGAGGGCCCAGAACACGGTGGCGACGACGCCGGCGCGAATCACGCCGTCGGCGTAACGCGAGGGGTCCGAACGGAAGCGGTCGTTGCCCACCCCGATGGTCAGCGCGCCCAGCGAGATCACGCCCGCCGCCAGCAGGATGAAGCCCTGCAGCTGGAAGGCCGGATCCCGCGACATGCCGGTCCCGACCAGGGCCAGCAGACTCAGGATTCCCACCGACAGGAACAGCCAGGAGACATCTCCCGGCGTGCCTGAGGTTCTGGATTGTGTCGCCATGTTGCGGACGTCCCCACGCGGATTGGTGACGGCCTCCGTGCCTGTGATCGCGCCCCCCGGCATTGCGCTGGCGCAAAGACGCGCTCCGGGATTTCAGGGTGAGGTGTTCGGTCGCGGGATCCGGGGCTTCGGACATGGCGCAGGCTTGATCTGGCTCAAGGCGAGACCGCCGCGACGGGGCAGGTTCGCTTTCGGGGAAGGCGCGCCGCCGTGCGACCGGTGCGGGCCGGCGCCGCCCTCCCTGCTGTCGGCCCTGCGCCGCACCTGGTCTGAAGCGGAGTCCCTATGCCCCGATCACCCCTGCTCTATGTCCTGGCCGACGGCGGCCGCGCCCGCCTCGTCACCCGCGCCGCGGAGAGCCGCCACTACTTCACCGTCGAGGAGATCGACCACACCGACCGCCTCCGCGCGCTCCGCCGCGAACTGCGGGCCACGCCTCCGGCGCGGGTCTTCTCCAGCCACGACGCGCGGCGCTCCGCCGCCGGCCCGGAGGATCTCCTCACCCCGGCCAAGGAAGCCTTCATGCGCGAAGTCGCCGACCGGGCGATCGCCCGCGCCGGAACCGGGGGGCTGGAAGGGGTGGTGCTGGTGGCCGCGCCGCGGTTGCTGGCCGCCCTTCGGCGTCGGCTCGACGGTCGGGTTCGCGTCGCGGGCACGCTCGGCAAGAACCTGACGAAGAGCCCGGACCATACGCTCGGCGAATGGCTCGACCCGCCGTTTCCGGCCTTCGCCGCGGCGTCCTGACGGCGGCCGTGCCGTCCGGACCGGCTGGTGCGAGCGGCGGGGATCGAACCCGCATGACCGAAGTCGAGGGATTTTAAGTCCCTTGCGTCTACCAGTTTCGCCACGCTCGCGGCGGCGTTCGTCTAGCAGGGGGCCGGCCGTTCGACCACGGGATCAGACGGACGAACCAGCCGCCGCGGCCGCGCCGATCAGCACCAGCCAGCCGATGCAGCCAAGGAGCCCGATCCCCGAACAGATCGAGCCGGCGAGGGCCATTCCGCGTCCGGTGGGCCTGCTCATCCCGACCAGCCCCAGCACGAGGCCGATCAGAGCCAGGATCCATGCAACCAGCCCGATGAAGGGAATCCACACAAACAGGATCGACAGGATGCCCAGCACGAGCGAGGCCACGGCCAGCCCGTTGCCCTGCGACTGAACAATAACGACCTGGCTCTGCCCCTCGGTCATTCGGCCCTCCCTCCGCAATGTTCCGCCACCGTCGCATGCGACGGTGGCGCGTCAAGCACAACCTTCAGTTCGCTGGCGCGGCGGGGCCCCGCAGGGCTCGGAAGTCCACATCCGAGTCAGCCAGCAGCCACAGGAAGGCGGCCCAGGCGGCGACGTTCTGATCCAGCGCCTCCGGATCGATCCGGTCCAGCACGTCGTCCGCGGTGTGGTGGGTGTCGAAATAGTCGGTGCCGTCCTGGTTCAGCCGGAAGGCGGGGACGCCCAGCGCCACCGTGGGTCCCGTGTCCGGTCCGCCGCCGGTCGCCGGCGCCGGATCGAACAGCACGCCCAGCGGCGTCAGCACGGCCTGGACCGCGCGCCGGAAGTCGGTGTCTGCGGCCCCCGCGGGCAGGTTCAGGCTGTAGATCGGCCCCGCCCCGAAGTCGCTCTCGCTGATGGCCACGTGCCGCTCCATCTCCCCGCGCCGGCTGTCGGCGTAGAAGCGGGCGCCGGCCAGTCCCTGCGCCGGCGGCGGCTGGCTGACCTCCTCCGACCCCCACCACACCACGCGGATGGTCCGCCGGGGTCGGCGCGGCATATCCTCGATCAGCTTGAGGGCGGCGGCGGTGATCGCCACTCCGGCCCCGTCGTCGATGGCCCCGGTGCCCAGGTCCCAGCTGTCGAGGTGTCCGCCGATGACGATGACCTCGTCCGGCGCGCCTCCGTCTCTCGCGCTCCGCCCGCGCACCTCGCCCACGACGTTCTGGCTGTGGCTGTCGGCGGTGAAGCCCGCGCTGGAGAACAGCCGCATGCGCACCGGCCTGTCGCTCATGCGCACCATGCGGCGCAGCTGGTCGGCGTCCGGCGGGCTCATGGCGAAGGACGGCACGGTCCCCTCGCCCACCCGCGTCGCGCCGGTGTGGGCGAAGCGGTGGTCGTGCGTGCCCAGCGAACGCAGAACATAGCCGACCGCGCCCCGGCGGGCGGCCTCGAACGGCCCGTTGCCCCGGATCGGCGAGGTGGCGCCGTAGCCGCGTCCGTCCTGGGCCTGCACCGTGTCCTGCAGCACCACCGCGATCTTGCCCGTCAGCGAGCCTTCCGGCTGGTCCAGCAACTGCTGGTAGGTCTCGAAGATCGCCGCCTCGCCTTCGATCCCCTCCGCCGGCGTAGCCATGGACCCGCCCAGGGCCACCACCTGCAGCGGCTGCGGGAACGGCGACAGGATCTCGACCCGCGCCTCGCCCCGGGTCCAAAGCGCCAGCGGGAACTGTTCGATCGAGACGTTGTCGAAGCCCATCTCGCGGAACTTCGCCGCCCCCCAGGCGGCGGACGCCTGCTCGGAGGCCGAACCGGCCAGTCGCGGCCCGAAGCGGGTGGTCAGCTCCTCGACCAGCTCGTACGCCACATTGTCCCGCAGCGCGCGATTGCGCAGCTGCTCCGCCTCGCGCACCGTCCGCGCGTCCTGGGCCAGGGTTGGGCCGGCGGCGAGGCTGAGCGCGAGGGCGCTGGCGGCGAGAAGGCGTACGGTGAGGCGCATGGACGGCTCCGGGACTCGGCAGGGAGCCGAAACCTAGACCGGTCGAGGCGGGCGGAGAAGCGACCGCTTCCCGAGTTTTGTCGGCGGCGGCACAAGCGGCGCATGTCGGTGGGTCGGGCGCCCCCCGCCGGACATGAAACCGCCGCCTTGCTCATCCGCTCTGGAACCATGCGCGCCCTTCTTACGGCCCTGTGTCTGGCGGCCTGCAGCCCTGAGCCGCCGCCTGGCGGGACGACGCTGCCCGACCCCGCGCGGGCCTCCACAGGGATTCCGGCAGCCGCGGACATCCGTGGAGAATGGCGGCTGGCCGCCATGAACGGGCGCCGGGCGCCCACGGCTGCCGATCCGAACGACGCGCACCACCCGATCACCATGACCGTGGGCGACTTCACCTTCCGCGCACAGTCCCAGTGCGTCCCCTTCTGGCGGCGCTATGAACGGCAGGGCGACCGCATCGTCGTCACCGACCTCAACCCCGGCGCCATGTGCGCCCGCGGCCTGTCGGACTGGGAGAGGGAATTCAGCCGCACCCTTTCGGCTGTCACGAGCGCCGGGCGGCGAGGCGACGTGCTGCGCCTGACCGGCCCCGACGCCAGCCTGACTTTCGAGCCCGCCCCGCCCCTGCCCGGGGTGGACATCACCGGGCGCTGGCGGCTGCGCTTCTTTCACGGCGTCCCGCCGCCGGCGGGCGAGGGCCCGGTCGAGATCACCATCACCGACGGGCGCATCGAGGCGAATGCCTGCGTCTTCTCCGGCTGGCGCTACCGTCAGGACGGACCCCTGCTGGAGGTGACGCCCTCCACCGGCCCGGTCTGCGAACGGACGACGAGCCCGTTCGAAGACCGCTTCGGAACCTTCATGGATCGGGTGACCCGCGCCACCCTCCTCCCGGACGGGGCGCTCATCCTCGACAGCCCGCTGGAGCAGGTCGAATTCCGGAAGGTCGGGTGAGCCTCACTCGCCCTTGACGTAGGGCTCCACCGGACCCTGCAGCTTGACCGTCAGCGCCTTGCCGCGGCGGTCGACGCGGTTGCCCACGGCCAGCCGCACCCAGCCCTCGGAGACGCAGTATTCCTCGACGTTGGTCTTCTCCTCGCCCTTGAAGCGCACGCCGATCCCCTTCGCCAGCACGTCGGCGTCGTGGAACGGGCTGTCGGGGTCGACGCAGAGGCGGTCGGGAAGGACGTCGGTCATGGCGGGTCTCGCAGGCGAATTCAGCCGCCGCCTTTAACCGAGGCCGCCGCCCGCTCCAAGGCTTGACCTGACGCCGCGTCATCGGCCTAGGTTCGTTGCGAAACAGGACGGACCCTATGCCCGAGCCCGCGAACGACCTCGAGACCCGCGACTTCACTGCGCCCGCCGTCGACGGCTTTCCGCTGTCGATGCGGCTGCTGGCGCCGCGGGACCCGCTCGCGGCGGTGCTGGTCAGCTCGGGCACCGGCTTTCCCAGGGGCTTCTACGACCGTTTCGCGCGACATCTGGCCGGTCGCGGCGCATGCGTGTTGACCTACGATTTCCGCGGCATCGCCGGTTCGCGCCCGGACGACCTCGCCGCCATGCGGATGGACTACACCGACTGGGGTCGGCTCGACATGCCGGCGGCCCTCGACGCGCTCGCCGAAGCGGCTCCGGGCCTGCCGCTCCTCCACGTCGGCCACAGCGTCGGCGGTCACTTCCTCGGCTTCATGCCCAATCACCACCGCATCGCGCGCCACGCCTTCGTCTCCGTGGGCAGCGGCTGGTGGGGCGCGCATCACCGCGCCTACAACCCTCTGGAGCTGTTCTTCTGGCACGGCTACGGCCCGTACAGCCTCGCCCGGCGCGGCTACATCCGCGGCGGCGGCCTCTGGGCCGGGACCGACCTGCCGCGCGGCGTGTTCGAGACCTGGAAACGCTGGTGCCTGAAGCCCGCCTATTTCCTCGACGAACTTCAGGACCGGTTGCGGCCGCACCATTTCGACGAGGTGAGCGCGCCGATCCGCTCGTGGATCTTCACCGACGATCCGATCGCCACCCCGGCCACCTCCGACGCCCTGCTACAGATCTATCCGAACGCCGCGAAGGACGTCGTCGTACGGGCCCCGGCCGACTTCGGCCTCCGCCGCATCGGCCACGAGGGCGCCTTCCGCCGCGGGATGGAGCCGCTCTGGAACGACATCGCCGACTGGCTGCTTGAACCCGCGTCGCCGCGGCCCAGATAAGCCGCCCCCAGCACCGGAGCCACTCATGACCGACCAGCCCGCGATCGTCGTCGACGGAAACCGCATCCCCCTGCTCGGCTTCGGCACCTGGATGCTCGAGCCCGACGACGCCCGCCGCATGGTCGCCGAGGCCCTGCGCATCGGCTATCGCCACATCGACACGGCCTGGATTTATCGCAACGAGAAGGCGGTCGGCGACGGCATCCGCGACGCGGTCGAGGCCGGCCATGTCGCCCGCGAGGACGTCTGGCTGACCACCAAGATCTGGGTCGACCATTTCCACCGCGACGCCCTGCTGAAGCAGGCGGAGGAGTCCGCCGCCAGCCTCGGCTTCACCCCCGACCTGCTCCTGCTCCACTGGCCCAAGCCGAAGCCGTCGTTCGAGGAGACGCTGGGCGCGCTCAACGAGGCGAAGGAGCGCGGCCTCACCCGCGCCATCGGCCTGTCCAACTTCCCCTCGGCCGAGTTCCGCCGCGCCCAGTCCCTGTCCCCGGCCCGGCTGGTCACCAACCAGGTCGAGTACCACCCCTGGCTCAAGCTCTCGAAGCTCAAGGCCACGGCGCGCGAGCTCGGCTCCTCGATCACCGCCTGGTCGCCGCTGGCCCAGGGCAAGGTCGCCGACGACCCGACCCTGCAGGAGATCGCCCGGAGCCAAGGCAAGACGCCGGGGCAGGTCGCGCTGCGCTGGCTGATCCAGCAGGACGTCATCGCCATTCCCCGCACGGCGAAGGAGAGCCGCGCGGCCGAGAATTTCGACATCTTCGACTTCCAGTTGTCGCCCGAGGAGATGGACCGCATCCACGCGCTGGCCCGCCCCGACGGCCGCATCGGCGACTGGATTGATCCCGCCTTCAAATGGGATGAAGAATGGGCGTGAAGCCCGGCGGCTGAACCGGGCTCGCACGGAGGCGACGCTCATGGGTTCGGTGCTGGGATTCCCCGGCGTCGATCCGTCCGACGCGGCGGTCGGCGCGAGGCTGAAGCGGTGGCGCGAGCGGCGCGGCCTCTCGGTGGACGACCTCGCCCGCCTCATGGACATCTCGCCCGAGGAGGAACGCCGCGCGGAGGCCGGCCGCGCCCATCTGGACAGCGTCCAGCTGGGCGCCGCCACCGCCGCCCTGCGCCTGCCCCTGTGGGCCCTGGTCTCGGACACCCGCGCCTACTGATCGCAGGTGACAGGCGGCGCCGCCCCGCCTAAGCCTCGCCGCATGGCCTACAAGTCCCTGCGCGATTTCATCGCCCTGCTCGAAGCCGAAGGCGAGCTCGTCCGCGTCTCCGAGCCCGTCGCCACCCATCTGGAGATGACCGAGATCCAGACCCGGCTGCTCCGCAACGGCGGCCCGGCGGTGTTGTTCGAGAAGCCGGTCATGCCCGACGGCTCGATCAGCCACATCCCCTGCCTCGCCAACCTGTTCGGCACCGTCAGGCGCGTGGCCATGGGCGTGACCCTCGGCAAGAGATCACGCACCACGGCGAGCGAATTGCGCGAGGTTGGAAACCTCCTCGCGGACCTTCGATCTCCATCTCCGCCGCGCGACATGGGTCAGGCTCTCGAGATGCTGCCCATGGTCCAGACCGCGATGACCATGCGGCCAAAGGTGGTGAAGTCCGCCCCGGTCCAGCAGGTCGTCCTCAAGGGCGACGACATCGACCTGACCAGGCTGCCCGTGCAGGGCTGCTGGCCCGGCGAGCCCGCGCCGCTGATCACCTGGGGCCTCGTCGTCACCAAGGGCCCTTCCGACGCCCGCGAGGACGACTTCAACCTCGGCATCTACCGCATGCAGGTTCTGGGGAAGGACCGCGCCATCATGCGCTGGCTGGCGCACCGCGGCGGGGCCCAGCACTACGCCCGCCACCGCAAGGCGCGCCCGACCGAGCCCCTGCCCTGCGCCGTCGTCCTCGGCGCCGACCCGGGAACGATCCTCGCCGCCGTCACCCCGGTGCCGGATACCCTCAGCGAATACCAGTTCGCCGGCCTGCTGCGCGGCGCCAAGGTCCAGCTGGTCCCCTGCAAGACCGTGCCTCTGATGGTCCCGGCCGAGGCCGAGATCGTGCTCGAGGGCCATGTCCTGCTCGACGAGCACGCGCCCGAGGGTCCCTACGGCGACCACACCGGCTACTACAATTCGGTCGAGAAATTCCCGGTCTTCCAGATCAGCGCCATCACCATGCGCAAGGACCCGATCTATCTGACCACCTTCACCGGCCGCCCGCCCGACGAGCCGAGCGTGCTGGGCGAGGCCCTGAACGAGGTCTTCATCCCGCTGCTGCGGGCGCAGTTCCCCGAGATCACCGACTTCTGGCTGCCGCCCGAGGGGTGTTCCTATCGCATCGCCGTGGTGTCGATGAAGAAGGCCTACCCCGGCCACGCCAAGCGCGTGATGATGGGCTGCTGGAGCTATCTCCGACAGTTCATGTACACCAAGTGGATCATCGTTGTGGACCACGACGTGAACGCCCGCGACTGGAAGGACGTAATGTGGGCTATCTCCACCAAGATGGACCCGGCCCGCGACATCACGGTCATCGAGAACACCCCGATCGACTACCTCGACTTCGCCTCGCCTGAGAGCGGCCTGGGCTCC
>JANJTI010000083.1 GCA_024711185.1 Brevundimonas sp.
TTCTACGATCCGATGATCGCCAAGCTGATCGTCCACGCGGACACGCGCGAGGCGGCGGCCGAACGGCTGGCGCAGGCCTGCGGCGAGGTCGAGGTCTGGCCGGTCCGCGCGAACGCCGGCTTCCTCAAGCGCTGCCTTGAACACCCGCGCTTTGTGGCCGGCGATGTCGACACCGGCTTCATCGCCGCCGAGGAAGAGTCCCTGACCTCCGTTTCGCCCGGCGCCGAGGTGCAGGCCGCCGCGCTCGCGACCCTCGCCAGCGACGCCCACCACGAGGAGGACTGGGTCCGCCCGTCCCACCTCCCCGGGCGCGGGGCCCGCCCGTGGGCCCCGACCGCGTCGGGCCTCTACGGCTTCCGCATGAACGGCGCGCGCCCGGCGCCGCAGCGGGCCCGGGTCAATGGCGCGATCGTCGAGGGCCGCCCGATCCCCGGGGAGCACGGAAGCTACTGGCAGGTCGATATCGACGGCTCGACCCTCGAGGCCTACGTCCTCACCGGCGGCGTCACCCTGATGCGCGACGGCAGGCCGGACCGGGAGCTCGGCCGCGTCGTCGACGAGCCCGTGATCTTCCATGAGGGCGAGACCTGGGTTTTCGAGGACCTGGGCCACGACGGCGCCGCCGCCTCCGGCCCCGCCTCCGACGGCGCCCTTCGAGCCCCCATGCCCGGCAGGATCGTCGCCGCCCCCGCCGCCGCCGGCGACGCCGTCGCCAGGGGCGCGCCGATCGTCGTGCTGGAGGCCATGAAGATGGAGCACGCCCTCGTCGCCCCGTTCGACGGCGTGGTCGAGAGCGTCTCAGCCGCCGTCGGCGACCAGGTCGGCGAGGGGACCGTGCTGGCGGTGGTGAAGCCGGCGGACGCCTAGATTTCCCTCTCCCGTGGGAGAGGGATCGCGGCTAGCCCGCCAACCCGACCCCGCCCAGCGGCTCCGTCTCCACATGGCTGTCGAAACCCGCGATCAGCGGACGGCCCCTGGCGATGGCCGCCTGCACCGCCGGCAGCTGCAGCGAGGCGCGGTGGCTGTCCTTGCTGTCCCACACCTCGGTGATCCACAGGGCGTCGGCGTCGGCCGGATCCTTCGCCACGATGTAGCTCAGGCAGCCGGGCATCTCCCCCGTCCCCTCCAGCAGGATGGCCCCGAGCGCGTCGCGCTGGCCGGTGACGGCCCTCACCCGGCCGATCAGTCCGTACATGTGCGCATCTCCGAAGGCCGGCGCGGCCACGGTGGTCGCGGCGAGGCCGAGGCCGGCGGCGACGATCTGGCGGCGGTCGAGGTCCATGCGACGATCCTGGCAGCGCGGGAGGCAATTGTCGCCGTGACGGCGCCGGATTTCCGGTGTTAAGCGCGGGGCATGCCTCTCCACATCATCAAGCTGTGCGTCGGCGTGTCCGACGTCGAGACGCTGGAACGCAACGCTGGCCGCAGCGACTGGCGCATCGTGCACACGCGCATGACGCCCAGGCGCGCCGCCGAGATCGAGGACGGCGGTTCGCTGTACTGGGTGATCAAGGGAACCGTCGCCTGCCGCCAGCCGATCCTCGACATACGCACCGTGGGAGAAGGCAAGGCGGCCCGCTGCGAGATCAAGCTCGAATCAAGGGTCATTCGCACCGCCCCCCTGGCGCGCCGCCCCTTCCAGGGCTGGCGTTACCTGGAGCACCGGGATTGCCCCGGGGATCTCTCGTCCGCCGGCGCCACCGACCTGCCGGCTGAGCTGGTCCGGGAGTTGCGCGAGCTGGGCGCCTGGTAGGCGCGAGGCCGGACAAGGGGCCGCCAGCGGTGAAGTTCCCGCACGCGACTCCGGCCTCTTTGAAACCGCCCAGTGAAATCTGGCGCCGGCCCCGTTCCCGCGGCTAAGCTCCTCCGATGGCCCCTCCCCGCTCCGCCCGTCTCGAGGACGCCCTTCACCGCATCTTCGAAGGGGGCGACAACACGCCGGCCAGCTGGTTCGCCCTGACCGGCGGCGAGACCCTGCTGGCGGAGGGGGACCCGGCCGACACTCTCTACCTGCTGCGCTCCGGCCGACTCGGCGTGTTCCGGCGCGAAGCCAACGACCAGCCGCCGCAGTTTGTCGGGGTCATACGGCCCGGCGAGCCGGCCGGTGAAATGGCCATGCTGGCCGGCACCGCACACACCGCCGACGTTGTGGCGCTGCGGGACTCCGAGATCCTGGCGCTTCCGCGGGAGGCGTTCTTCGAGGCCGCCCGCACCGAGCCGGACCTCATGGTCGAACTGTCGCGCCTGATGATGCAGCGCGCCCGCGACAGGCGCTCAGGCGGCGGCGAGCCCAGCGTCTTCGGCTTCATCTCCGCCCGCCCTCGCCCGATCCGCGCCTTCGTCGAACGCATCGCCGCCGCCCTCGTCGCCGACGGCTTCACCTGCCAGGTAATCGACGAGAGCGCCCTGTCCTCGGCCGCCGAATGGTTCAGCCGGGTCGAGGACGCCCACGACTTCGTCCTCTACGTCGCCGAGATGGACCAGCCGGCCTGGGCCGCCCTCTGCGCCCGACAGGTCGACCGGCTCTTCGTGGTCGGCCAGTGCCTGCTGGCGCCGCCCAACCGGCCGATGCCGCACACCGGCGCGCCGGACGCGCAGCGCCGCACGGACCTGATCCTGCTCCGCGACGCGCGAATGGCGCGGCCGGCCAACACCGCGGTCTGGCTGGACGCGATCCAGCCGGGGCGCTGGTTCCAGGCGATCGAGGGCGACGCCGCCGACGCCGCCCGTATGGCGCGGGTGGTCAGCGGCACGGCCGTCGGGCTCGTTCTCTCCGGCGGGGGGGCACGGGCTCTCTCGCACATCGGCGCGCTGCGCGCCCTGAACGAGGCCCGCGTGCCGATCGATTTCGTCGGCGGCGCTTCCATGGGCGCGGTGGTCGCGGCCGGACCGGCCATGGGCTGGTCGCAGGAGGAGCTGGAGGCGCGAATCCGCAAGTCGTTCGTGGAGAGCGACCCCCTCTCGGACATCACCTTCCCCATGCTGGCCATGACCCGGGCCCGCAAGGTCGACAGGCTTCTGCGCGAGACCTACGGCGACGTCGACATGGCCGACCTCGTCCGGCCCTTCTTCGCCGTCTCGACCAATCTGACCACCGGCCGGATCGAGGTTCACCGGCGCGGCCTGATGCGCCGGGCCATGCGCGCCTCCATCGCCATCCCCGGAATCATGCCGCCGGCGATCATCGACGGGCAGGTGCTGGTCGACGGGGCGGTGCTGAAGAACTTCCCCGGCGAGGTCATGCGCCAGATGAACACCGGCCCGGTCATCGGCGTCGACATGTCCCAGGCGCGCGGGGTCGATCCGGCGATGGTCGAGCACCCGCCGTCGATCTGGCGCCTGATCGCCACCGGGGCGTGGCGGCGCGGCCCCCCGATCGTGTCGATCCTGATGCGTTCGGCCACGCTCGTCACCGACGCCGAACTGGAGGCCTCACGGGCCGTCACCGACCTGCTGGTCCAGCCCACCCCGGACGGCGTCGACATCCGCGACTGGAAGGCCTTCGATCCCGCCGTGGCGGCCGGCTATCAGGCCATGAGCGCCGCGCTGGCGCAGCTCGACGGGCCGGTCACCGGCCTGCGTCGCCGGCGGGCGCTCGCCGACGCCGCGCCACCAGAAACAGACGCTGGAACGGCAGCAGCGTCCGTCCGTCCGCCCGACGCCGAAACGCCGCCGAAAGCCGCGCGCCGAGCGCGGAAAGCCAGGCCGCCCTCGTAGACGGATCCTCGGCCAGCGCCGCGAGATGCGGACGCAGCGCCGTCCCCTTCATCCATTCCAGCACCGCGTCCTCGCCCTCCAGCGCGTGCAGATAGGTGGTCGACCAGATGTCGATCTCGTCGCAGACCTCCGACAGCGCCTCGTAGCACGCCTCCGGAGGCAACAACGGCGCGATGGCGTCAACATCCCGCAGCCGGTCGGCCCACGCCCCCTCGGTCGAGACCGCCCGCAGGATGCCGTGATGGCGGCTCTCCCACGCCATCGGCATCTGCACCGCCAGCACCCCGCCCGGAGCCAGCGTCTGCGCCAGGCGGGGCAGCAGGGCGGCATGGTCCGGCAGCCACTGGAGAGACGCGTTGGCGAGGATCAGGTCGACGGGTCGGTCGGGACTCCAGCCGGCGATGTCGCCCTGCCGCCAGTCGACGTCCGCGTTCAGGCGCCCGGCCTGCGCCAGCATGGCTTCGCTCGAGTCGAGCCCGTGCACCTGCGCGTGGGGATAACGCCGCTTCAGCAGGGCCGCGTGCTGGCCCGCGCCACACCCCAGATCCCAGATCTCGCGGGGTTCAAGTCCCTCGGGCAGTCGCACCAGCAGGTCCAGCGCCGCGCGGTCGCGCTCGGCCTCGAAGCGGCGGTACTGTCCGGGATCCCAGGCGGGCGGCGCGGCGGTCATCTGATTCCCCTCCCTTGCGGGCGGGGATGGTACAGCCTCTCAGGATCGAACTGAGGACCTCCGGCTCCACAAACCGGCGCTCTAACCAGCTGAGCTAAGGCTGCACATATCCGCGCGAGCGGGGTGTCTAGCCGTGTCGCCGCGCCGGGGCAAGAGGGGAAGCGAGGGATGAGCGAACAGGCGAAGCGCTACTCCCTCCTCCCCAATGCCTGGCTCCTGATCAGGCCCACCCCTGGCTCTGGATGTACTGCTCCAGCGCCGCGATGCGGCTCGCGTCCGAGGGGTGGGTGGAGGCGAACTCGGGGTTCGAACCCTGCCGCTGCTGCGCCATCAGACGCCACAGGGCGACGGCCTCGGAGGGGCGATAGCCGGCCCGCTGCAGGTAGTCGACGCCCAGCCGGTCGGCCTCCAGCTCATGGCGGCGCGAGAACGGCAGCAACACGCCCAGTTGCGCCCCCAGGCCGCCGATGGCACCCGCGGCCTGGGCGTAGTCTCCGGCCGCACCCTGCAGGATGCCCAGGCCGGCGCTGGTCGCCGCGGTCTGGGAGTAGCGCTCGGCGGCGTGCTGGGCCACGACATGGCCGACCTCGTGACCGAGCACGGCCGCCAGCTGGTCGTCGTTGCGGACCAGGGACAACAGGCCGGTCGTCACCCCGATCTTGCCAGACGGCAGGACGAAGGCGTTGGGGCTGTCGCTGACGAAGACCGCATAGTCCCAGCGCCTGTCCGTCAGGCCGGCGGCCTGCACGATCCGTTCGCCGACCCGGCGAACGCGGGCGTTGGCCGCGGCGTCGGAGGACGTGCGCTGGGTG
>JANJTI010000089.1 GCA_024711185.1 Brevundimonas sp.
CCGACGGATCGGCCCCGATCAAGGCGCGGTCGGCGTAGACGGTCAGGCCCGGCCCGCCTGGCCGGAAAGCAGCCCCGGATCGACGCCGAGCGTCGCCAGGGCCCGGCCCCACTTGGCGTCGTAGTCGGGATCGAAGATCAGGTCCGGGTCCGGATCGGCGGTCAGCCAGACGTTCTCGCCCAGCTCGTCTTCCAGCTGGCCCTCGCCCCAGCCCGCGTAGCCCAGCAGCAGCACCGAGCGCCGCGGCCCCATGGCCGGATCGACCATGGCGGCCAGCGCCTCGCGCGTGCCGGTGATGGCCAGCCCGTCCCCGAAGGCGAGGGAGGCGTCCTCGGCCATCCAGTCGTCGGAGTGGAGCACGAAGCCGCGCTCGCGCTCGACGGGCCCGCCCACCAGGACGGGCCGGCTGGCGGCCGCCTCGGGGGCGGGCGTCTCCAGCTTGGCGAGCACGGTCTTCAGGTCGACGCCCGGCGCGGGCCTGTCCAGCCTCAGACCCATGGCGTGGTCCGGCGCGTGCGCGCAGATCAGGATGACCGCGTGCTCGAAGCGCGGATCGCCGATGCCGGGCATGGCCACCAGCAGCCGACCGGTCAGGTTCTGGAAGTCGTCCATGACCGATATCATCGGCACGCGGCAGGGCCTGCGCAAGGCGCGGCGCTTCACACCTGTGTTGGCGAGCGGCGCGGCAACGCCTATCTGCGGGCGACGTTCTTCTCTCGAACCACCGGAGCGACCCCATGACCGTCCAGATTGGCGACCGCATTCCCTCGGCCACCCTCACCCGCGCCACCGACGACGGCCCCCGGCCGGTCTCGACCGACGAGGTGTTCAAGGGCCGCACCGTCGCCCTGTTCGCGGTGCCCGGGGCCTTCACGCCGACCTGCTCGGCGCGGCACCTGCCCGGCTTCAAGGACGCTCGCGAGACCCTGAAGGAGAAGGGCGTCGACGCGATCGCCTGCGTCTCGGTCAACGACGCCTTCGTCATGGGCGCCTGGGCCGACAGCCAGGGCGTCGGCAAGGACGACATCCTGATGCTGGGCGACGGCAACGGCGACTTCACGCGGGCCCTCGGCCTGTCCATGGACGCCAAGGGCTACGGCATGGGCGAGCGCTCGCAGCGCTATTCGATGATCGTCCGCGACGGCGTGGTCGAGCAGCTGAACGTCGAGCAGCCGGGCGAATACAGGGTCTCGTCGGCCGAGCACCTGCTGACCCAGCTGTAGGCGGCGTGAGCGACCCCTTCACGACCGAGCAGCGCAGCGCGGTCATGCGGCGCGTGAAGGGGCGGGACACCGGGCCGGAGCTCGCCGTCCGGCAGGCCCTTCGGGCGGCGGGGATCGGCTACCGCCTCGGCGGCGCCGGTCTCCCCGGTCGACCCGATCTGGTGATGAAGGGACGTCGCACCGTCGTCTTCGTGCACGGCTGCTTCTGGCACGGGCACGACTGCCGCCGCGGCGCCCGCGCGCCCAGGGCCAACGCGGCCTACTGGTCGGCCAAGATCGCCCGCAACCGTGCGCGCGACGCCGCCGCCGAAGCCGCGCTCCGCGCCGCCGGCTGGCGCGTGCTGACCGTGTGGGAGTGCGCGCTTCGCGAGCCCGGATTCGCCGATCGCCTGGTCGCCGCGGCGCGAGGTCAGGCGGCGGCGGTCTCGATCGCCGGTTCGTCCTGAGCCTGGGTCATGACGTGGTTGATCGCGCCGAGAAGCATCTGCGGGGTGATCGGCTTCGGCACGAAGTAGGTCATGCCCGCCGCGGTGCAGGCCGCGATGTCCTCCGGCGACGTGTCGGCGGTGACAGCGATCACCGGCGTGACCGCGTTCAATCCGCCGCCCGCGCGAATCCGCCGGGTGGTCTCGCGGCCGTCGAGTTCCGGCATGCGCACGTCCATGAAGATCAGATCGAACGCTTCGGAGTCGCAGATCTTCAGCGCCGACATGCCGTCGGCGGCGGTGGCGATGTCGCAACCCAGCGGCTGCAGGATCAGCTGGATGGCGCGCCGGTTGATGTCGTGGTCGTCGACCACCAGCACCCGCATCGGGCGCTCTTCTTCCTCCTCGTCGTCCGCCGCCTGCGCCGGATCGGCGGAGATCCCGGCGGGGGGCGCGGCCTCGACGGGACGCGGCGCGGGTTCGGCGGCCACAGGCGCGAGAGCCTTGGCGACAGCGTCGCGGCTCTGCTGGTCGATCGCCGGGACGATCACGGCCCTTTCGCCTTGCTCCAGGCGGATCGCCAGAGTGAACCGGGCGCCCTCGCCGGGGCGGCTGCGGGCGGTCAGACGGCCTCCCATCAGTTCGGCGAACTGGCGGCTGATCGCGAGCCCCAGCCCGGTGCCGCCATGCCGGGCGCTGACCCCCTCGGCGGTCTGGTCGAACGGCGTGAACAGGCGGGCGAGCTGATCCGGGGTCATCCCCGGACCGGTATCGGCGACCTCGATCAGCATCGCATGGCCCCCCGGCTCTTCGGGCCAGGACCGCAAGCTCAGGGTGATGCACCCTTCGGGGGTGAACTTCATCGCATTGGAGATCAGGTTGTTCAGGACCTGGCGAAGGCGCATCGGGTCTCCGCGCACCGCCGCCGGAACCGAGGCTGCGCCCTCGACGCGCAGCTTCAGACCCTTGGCGCGGGCGGGGCCGCGCCACAGCCGCACCGTCTGGTTGAGAAGGTCGCGCAGGTCGAAATCCACGCTGTCCACCGTCATGTGGCCGGCTTCCAGCTTGGCGTGGTCTAGCAGGTCGTCCAGCAGGCCCTTCATCATGAAGCCGGCGTCGCTGATCAGTCGGGCCTGGGCCCGGGCGGCGCTTTCCGCCGCACCGCGTTCCAGTTCCGCCGCGCCGGTCAGAATGGCGCTGATCGGGGTGCGGAGATCGTGGCCGATAGCGGCGAGGAAAGCGCTGCGGCTGGCCATGATGCGCTCGGCGTCGAGGCGTTTGCGCTCGGCCTCGACCCGCGCCGCTGTTTCGGCGACTCGCGCCTCGTTCATGCGCTGCCAGGTCGAGAGGCAGTAGGTGACGAAAACGCCGACCGCGACGGCCGCTGCGGTGACGAAGGCCGTGCTGGCCTCGAACATCGCCATGAAGACCGGGACCGACGCGAGGTACAGGAACTGCGGGGCGACCGTGAGCACCAGCACCCGCGTGGAGCGGGGGGCGTTGATCATCGAGTAGATGGCGCCGGCGGAGAGCAGCAGCGCGGCGCAGATGCCGCCCATCGGGCCGCCGATCAGCCAGAGGGGGATCGAAAGGCTGCCGAAATAGCTTGCGTTGAGGAACAGCACCAGGTCGCCGGCCAGGGCGCGGAGGCCGCGGAGGCGGTCGGCCCGCCTCCCGTTGATCGGCGCGAACACCCAAAGGTCCGCGGCCTGGACGAGGAAGTAGCCGATCACCCAGGCGATGCTGAGCTCCCAGCCGATCACCGGGCTGAACACCAGG
>JANJTI010000188.1 GCA_024711185.1 Brevundimonas sp.
ATAGCCGGTCGGCTCCATCGGAATCTCGATCATCACCTCATGCCCCTGGGCGCGGGCGAGGTCGATCCAGCCCTGCAGCCCCTCGGCGTAGGGCACGAAGCTGAGCGTCACCTCGGCGGGCAACCGTTCGATGGCGGCGCGGGTCGTGGTCGGGTTGAGGCCGAGGCCGCCGACGATCAGGGCCACGCGCGGCTTGCCG
This sequence comes from Brevundimonas sp., assembly GCA_024711185.1. GTDB lineage: Bacteria > Pseudomonadota > Alphaproteobacteria > Caulobacterales > Caulobacteraceae > Brevundimonas. The sequence continues at coordinate 200 of JANJTI010000188.1, forward strand.
TTGGACTGGAATGGGCGGGCGTAGGCTTGCGCCGGGACGCGGCCGTCGGGGGCGATGCGCGGCAGCGGCCCGTCGGGCCCGGGCTGATGCAGGCCGGCGATCGGGGCAGCGGCCAGCGGTCGGGCGGCGACCCGCGGCGCGGTGACCGGCGCGCCCTCTCCGGAGACGGTGGCCCCGTCCGGCAGGGTGATCACCGCCTCGCCCATGAGGGCCGGGTCCGGAACGCCGTCGCCGGTGAGGTCGGCGTACAGCCCGCCTTCCAGCGAGAAGGCCTCGAGGCCGGTGGGCGTCGGCGCGGGCGCCGGGGTCTGGCGTTCGAGGGCGACGCGGGCGGACGGCGCCCCGGCGCGCGGATCGCCGAGCACGGCGACGAACAGGCCGGCGGCGGCGAGCAGCATCACGCCCGCCCCGGCGACGGCGACGGGGGGCTTCCTCAGGAACCGGCCGACAGGCGCCAGGCGGTCGCGCAGGGCGATCCGGGCCGGCGGCGTTCCGGCGGTGGCGGCGAGAACGGACTGGCGCTTTGCGAACATGGACCGTGTGGACGCTCGAAGGCGGGGCCGCGCAGACGGACCCCTTCGACGCTCACCTTGCCCGGCCCCGGTTAAGAAAGCCTAACGGGGCGTTAGCCATGCCGTATCAGTTCTCCGGCTCCGCTCGCGGGCCGGCGGCCGCCATGGCCGTGCCCGGCGGCGTGACCACGACGCCTTCCGGCGCGGCGGCCAACTGCGTCAGGTTTCCGCCCGCCCGCAGCACGTCGAGGGCGCGTTCGAGCTGGTAGTCCTTGTCCTTGTCGTAGTCCTCGCCCGGCGCCTCGAACGGGGTATGGGCGCCCTTTCGTTCCTCGCCGATCGAGGAGTCGAGGGCGGTGGCGTAGGCGGCCTCGGAATAGATGAAGCTGGAGCGCGAGACGATGCGCGCCTCAGCCGCCGAGCGGGCCACCTCGAGGTCGGGCTCGATCCCGATCTTCTGGATTGAGCGGCCGGAGGGCGTGTAGTAGCGCGCCGTGGTGATCGACAGGGCGCCGTCGGCGCCGCCGCGCAGCGGAATGACGGTCTGCACCGAGCCCTTCCCGAAGCTGGTCAGGCCGACGATGGTCGCGCGCTGGTGGTCCTTCAGCGCGCCCGCGACGATTTCGGAGGCCGAGGCCGAGCCGTAGTTGATCAGCACCACCACCGGGGCGCCGTCGGTCAGGTCGCCCGCGCGGGCCGAGTAGCGCATGATCTGCTCGGGCTTGCGGCCGCGCTGGCTGACCACCTCGCCCCGCTCGAGGAAGGCGTCGGAGACCGCGATGGCGGCGTCCAGCAGACCGCCGCCGTTGTTGCGCAGGTCCAGCACCCAGCCGCGGATGGCCGGGTTCTCGCGCTTCAGGCGGGCGATGGTCTCGCCGAGCTCCCGGCCGGTGTTCTCGTTGAAGGTCGACACGCGCAGATAGCCGAACTCGCCCTCCACCCGACCCGAGACGGATTCGATCTTGATCACCTCGCGGGTCAGCACGACCTCGCGCGGCTCCTCGCCGTCGCGCAGGAAGGTGACGGTGACCGAGGTGCCGATGGCGCCGCGCAGCTTCTCCGAAACCTGGCTGACGGTCAGGCCCGAGGCGCTCTGGCCGTCGATCGCCGAGATCACGTCGCCCGCCTGGACCCCGGCCCCGGCGGCGGGGCCGCCGGCCATCGGCGAGATGATCGTCACCAGGCCCCCCTCGGAGGTGATGGTCAGGCCGACGCCGGAATACTGGCCCTCGGTGCGCTCGCGCAGCTCACCGTAATCCGTCGGTGGCAGATAGTTCGAGTGCGGGTCCAGCGCCCCCATCATGCCCTGCAGCGCCGCCTCGATCAGCTTCTTGTCGTCGACCGGCACGACGTAGGCCTGTTCGACGATGCCGAGGACGTCGCCGAACAGGCCGATCATCCGGAAGGCCTCGTTACGCGGGGTCTGTCCCGCGGAGGCGGCGGCTCCCAGCCCGACCACGGTGGCGGCGGCGGCGCCGATCATCAGCAGCTTGCGCATTCGTCTTCTTCTCTCGGGCCGGAAGCCGGCCGGCGCTTCCATGTAGGAGATCCGCGGATCGAATTCGTGGCGCGCCGGCGTTCCCGCGATAAAATCAGCGTCATCCGGGGATTGGAAGCGGATTCGCCCGCCGCGCGCCGCTCAGCGCAGCCACGGGCCCGGATCGACGGGGCGTTCCTCGCGGCGCAGCTCGAAAGCGATCTCGCCGCCGGTCCCGGCGCGCCCCAGGGTCTGTCCGTCGGCGACCCGGGCGCCGCTCTCGACCGCCACCTCCTCCAGACCCGCGACGACGCCGCGCCAGCCCGGCCCGAGGTCGAGGATGACCACCTGGCCCCAGCCCGACAGCGGACCGGTCCACGCCACCCTGGCGTTGGCCGGCGCCCGCGCCTCCAGGCCGTCGCCGCGCCAGCGCCAGCCCGTCGGGCCGCGCTCCGAGGGCGGCCCGGCCACCGGCGAGGTCAGGCTGGAGCGCCCGGCCGGGAGGCGTGCGACCGTCGCCGGCGCCTCGCCCTCGGCCGGAACGGCCGCCCCGATCTGGCGCAGGCGGGCCTCCAGCGCCGCCGCCGCTTGCTCGGCCTGGCGCGCCTCGGCCCGCAGCACCGCCTGCAGCGAGCTCTTGCGCGCCGCCAGCCGCTCGATCTCCGCGCGCCGGTCGCCGCGGGCGCTCTCGGTGGTGAACAGCTGCTCGCTGTTCAGGGCGGCGAGACGACGGATGCGGCCGAGCTCGGCCTGTTGTTCGGCGAGCGCCTTCGCCCGCGTCTGCAGCTCGGGGGCCATGGCCTGCATCAGGATGCCGGCCCGCACCGTGTCGATCGCCCGATCCGCGGGCACGAGCAGCGGCGGCGGCGGACGGCGGCCCAGCGTCTGCAGCGCCGAGAGCAGGCGCGCCTGCCGCCCTCTCGCCTGCGCCAGCCGCGCCATCAGGGCCGCCTCGCGTGCGCCGAGTTCGCGCAGACGGGCGCGCTGCGCCGCGATGCGGCCGTCGTCGGCGTCGACCTGGGCGCGCAGACGGGACAGATCCCGCTCCAGCGCCGCGATCTCGGCGCCGGCCTCGGCCGCCTCGGCGCGCAGGCTGCGGGCGCGGGCGCGTTCGTCGCGGAACTCGGCCTGCAGCCGCCCTGCCTCCCCCGCCTGCTGCGGCGCGGCGGCCACCGGCAGGGCGGTTGCGAGGGCGACGGCGGTGAGCAGGAGGGGGCGCATCAGTCGCGATGATAGGGCGAACCGGCGAGGATGGTCACCGCGCGATAGACCTGCTCGGCCAGCATGGCGCGAGCCAGGGCGTGCGGCCAGGTCTGCGGGCCGAAGGCGAGGGTCGACGCGGCGGCGGCGCGGACGCTGTCGTCCAGCCCGTCGGCCCCGCCGATGGCGAAGACCAGCCGCCGCTCGCCGCGGTCGCGCAGGCCGGCGATGTGGTCGGCGAAGGCGCGGCTGGAATACGTCCGGCCGCGTTCGTCGCAGGCGATCAGGTGCGCCCCTTCGGCCGCCTTGAGGATCAGCTCGGCCTCCGGAGCCTTGCCGGGCTTGCGGGGATCGAGATCGATCAGCTCCAGCGGCCCCAGGCCGAGGGCGCGCCCCGACAGGGTGGCGCGCTCCGCCCAGTCGGCGGCCAGCTGCGCCTCGGGACCCCGCCCCGGCTTGCCGATGGCGATGATCCCCAGCTTCACGGCGTCAGGCGATCAGGAGGCGCGGGCGGCGCCGCGGTGGCCGCTGTCCACCGACCAGATCTTCTCGATGTTGTAGAAGGCGCGGACTTCCGGCCGGAACAGGTGGACGATGACGTCCCCGGCGTCGAGCAGAACCCAGTCGCAGTGCGGCAGCCCCTCGACCTTGATCTTGCCGAGGCCGAGCTCCTTGAACAGGCGCTGCAGGTGGTCGGCCAGGGCGCCGACGTGGCGGTGCGAGCGGCCCGAGGCCACGATCATGGCGTCGGACATGGGGCTCTTGCCGCGCAGGTCGATCAGGACGATGTCCTGCGCCTTGTCGTCGTCCAGCTTGGAGAGGATGGCCTGTTCGAGCCCGGTCGAGCCGACCGGAAGGGGAGCCTGCGGACCGTCTTCGGGGTGGATGGGCGGGATCGGGTCCATCTCATGCGCCGTGTTCGAGACGGCGGCGTCTTGCGCATCGTGCGCGGGCGAGGGGGTCAGCGGAGGGCTCCGGAGAGGTTACGTAAAGGGGCAGCCTAGCACGAACCGCCCGCCGCGTCACCGGTTCCCGGCCGCGGCGGCGGCGCGCAGGGCCGTCGACGAGCGCGGATTGAGCGGTGCGGACAGCCAGGTCCAGGCCGGCGCCTGCATCTCCGGCAGCATCCGGGCCCGGTGATCCGGCACGCGCGCCCGGGCGAAGCGCTCGGCCGCGGGGGCGGTGCGGCTCTCCAGCAGCGACCCCGGACGCGCGATCACCGCCACCGGCATCAGCCGCATGATGTCGGTCCAGCCTCGCCAGCGATGGAAGCCGGCCAGATTGTCCGAGCCCATCAGCCAGACGAAGCGCACGCCCGGATGCCGGGCGACCAAGGCGCGCAGGGTGTCGACGGTCCAGCTGGTCCCCAGCCGGGTCTCGACGTCCGAGACGATCATGGCGGGGCCGTGCGCCGCCTGCCGCGCCGCCCGCTCCGCCGACGCCATCCGCTCCGCCAGCGGCGCGGTATGCCGCGCGTCCTTCAGCGGGTTCTGCGGCGAGACCAGCCAGACCACGCGGTCGAGATCGAGCCGCCGCATCGCCGTCTCGGCGACGTGGGAGTGGCCGTCGTGGGCCGGATTGAAAGAGCCGCCGAACAGGCCGACGCGCATGCCGGCCCGCAGGTCCAGCCCGTCGCGCAAACCCCCGCGGCGAGGACCGAAGGCGCGGGGCGCGGGACCGGCGTGGAAGAAGGGCAAGGCGCGCTCGCGGGAGACTTATGCTCAGCCGCGCCCTAACACGCGACGACCGCCCTGTCCCGGTCAATCAGCCCGGCTGGCGCTTGAAGGTGTCGCCGACCTC
>JANJTI010000225.1 GCA_024711185.1 Brevundimonas sp.
CATCCCGGCGACGCCCTCGTCGACGACACGGTGAAGTTCCGCCATCTGTGGGAGAAGGAGGGCGGGGTGTTCATCGCGCACCGCAGCGCGGCGCGGTCGATCGCCGAACTGCGCCGGGGCGGCTTCCTCGAGCCGTCGACCGACGCCGGCGCGGCTTGATCGCGACGGCCGGTCGTCCTAGAGGCGGACCACCGGTTCCGGCCGGACGAAGAGGTTTCGCCATGCTCGCCCGCATCTACCGTCCCGCCAAGACCGCCATGCAGTCCGGCAAGGCCAGGACCAGAGACTGGCGGCTGGAGTTCGAACCGGCCTCGGCCCGGACCATCGACCCGTTGATGGGCTGGACCTCGTCCTCGGACATGAACGGCCAGGTGCGGCTGACCTTCGACACCAAGGAGGAGGCGATCGCCTACGCCGAGCGTTACGGCATTCCGTTCCGCCTGCACGAGCCGCAGGAGCCGCCGGTGATCCTCAAGGCCTACGCCGACAACTTCGCCCCCTACCGCAAGGTCCCGTGGACGCACTGATCGCTACGGCCGCTCGGGCGACTTGAGGCCGGCGGGCGCCGCCGGAGGGGCGTCGCCCGCACTGCGGTTTGCGCCCTGGCCGCTTCGCGCTACTTGAACCCCATGCCCCCAAGGCGCCCTTAGCTCAGCTGGATAGAGCACCCGCCTTCTAAGCGGACGGTCGCAGGTTCGAATCCTGCAGGGCGCGCCACTCCCACGAAGCCCCCGGAACGACGTTCCGCAACCATGAAGCCCCGGGGCGGTTGGCGATGGGCTGGCGGGGCCAGACACCGGAGCATCTCATGCAGAAGACACTGGTCGCCGCCGCGCTGGGCCTGAGCCTCGCCGCCACCCAGGCGCTGGCGCAGAACAGCGCCGCGCCACGCGTCGCCGACCGCGTGGGCCCGGCGGCGGGGGCCAGCGAGGAGTTCGCCGGCGGCGTCCCCGCCGGTCTGATCTTCGCCGCCGCCACGGTGGCGGGCTTCCTCATCCTCGCCGAGGTGGCCGACGACGACAGCGAGAGCGACTGAGGCCCGGCCGGCGCGCCGCGCCATGCGGGCGCCGGCAACCCCGGCCAGGCGGCGCCGTTGAGGGCGGATGAAGATCGCCACCTTCAACATCAACGGCGTCAACACCCGGCTGGCCCGCCTGCTGGAATGGCTGAACGCCGACCGGCCCGACGTGGTCTGCCTGCAGGAGCTGAAGGCCACGGACGTCCAGTTCCCGGCGAAGGCGCTGCGCGAGGTCGGCTACGACGCCGCCTGGAAGGGCGAGCATCGCTGGAACGGCGTGGCCATCCTGTCGCGGATCGGCGAACCGGTGGTGACCCGGCGCGAGTTGCCGGGCGATCCGGCCGACGGGCAGAGCCGCTACATTGAGGCGGCGGTCGGCGGCGTGCTGGTCGGCTGCCTGTACCTGCCCAACGGCAATCCCCAGCCGGGGCCGAAGTTCGCCTACAAGCTGGCGTGGATGGAGCGGCTGAACGCGCATGCGGCGACGTTGCTCCAGACCGGCGCGCCCGTGGTGCTGGCCGGGGACTACAACGTCGTGCCGACCGAGTCGGACATCTACAACAGCCGCTCGTGGAAGAAGGATGCCCTGCTGCAGCCGGAAAGCCGGGCGGCGTTCGCCCGGCTTGTGGAGCAGGGCTGGACCGACGCCATCCGCGAACGCTTCCCGCACGATCCGCCGCCGTGGACCTTCTGGCAGTATTTCCGGCAGGCGTGGGAGCGCGACGCGGGCCTGCGGATCGATCACCTGCTGCTCAGCCCGGCGGCGGCGGCGCGGCTGACAGACGCGGGCGTCGATCGCGAGGTGCGCGGCAAGGACAAGGCCAGCGATCACGCGCCGGTGTGGATCACGCTCGACTGAGGGCGGCGCTCCACGCCGCCAGCCCCGTCTCCAGATCGGCCATCAGGTCGGCGGGGTCCTCGAGGCCGATGTGGAGGCGCAGGAGTTCGCCGTGGAGCTTCGGCGGGTGCTGACGGAAGGCCAGCTGCCCGGTCTCGTGGGTGATCAGGCTCTCGAAGCCGCCCCAGGAGTAGCCGAGGCCGAAGAGCTGGAGCGCGTCCATCAGGGCATGCGCGGCGGCCTCGTCGCCGCCGTTCATGACCACGCCGAACAGGGAGGCGGCGCCGGCGTAGTCGCGACGCCAGAGGTCGTGGCCGGGACCGCCGGGCAGGGCGGGGTGCAGCACCTCCGCCACCTCGGGCCGGGCTTGCAGCCACGACGCGACGCGAAGGGCCGAGCGGGCCTGTTCGTCGTAGCGCAGCGGGAGGGTGCGCAGGCCGCGCAGGGCCAGCCAGGCGTCGTCCGGCGAGACCCGCCAGCCGTGGTCCTCGATCGTGTGGGCGATCTGGCGGCCGATGCCGGCGTCGGTGACGGCGATCGATCCCATGAGCAGGTCGGAGTGGCCTCCGGCGTATTTGGTCAGGGCCTGGACGCTGACGTCGACCCCGTGCGCCATGGGGCGGAAGGCGAGGCCGGCGGCCCAGGTGTTGTCCATCACCGTGAGCACGCGGCGGGCGCTGCAGCCGGCGGCGAGAGCCGGAACATCGACCAGCTCGAAGGTCAGCGAGGCCGGCGATTCGATCAGCAGAACGCGGGTCCGCCCCGTGATGGCGGCGAGGACGTCGTCGGTCGAGGCGTTGGCCGGGTGAAAGCGCGTCGACACTCCGCGCGGCGCCAGCCAGCGGTTCAGGAAACGGCGGGTCGGGCCGTAGAGGGCGTCGGTGACGAGGACCTCGTCGCCTGGCCTGAGGAGGGCGAGCAGGGGCACGGTGACCGCGGCGAGGCCGGACGGGACCAGCCAGGCGTCGGCGGCACCCTCAAGCCCGGCGATGGCGGCGCGCAGCTCGCGGGCGGCGGACAGATCCTCGACGCCGTAGACCGGCCCCAGGGTCTCGTCCCGCATCGATACGGGCGAATCGTTGAGCAGGGTCGAGGCGCGCTCGACGGGCGGCGAGACCGGGCGCCGGCCCGCCCCCCGCCGCGTGGCGCCCGCGATCAGTCGGGTTCGGTCGGCTCGTATGGTCATCGCGCCTGCCCAAGGGTTGCGGTGAAGTCTTCAAAGGCCTCTAAACGGGCAGGGGGCGCAAGAGCGGCGGCGAGGCGCGGAATGCAGACACGGACGGCGACGTGGTGGAAGGCGACGGGCGCGGCGCTTGTCCTCGGTCTCTCCGTCGCCGCCTGCGGCCGCGGCGAACGGACCGAGGAAATCGTCGAGCCCCAGCCGGAGCGCACGGAGGCCGCCGCGCCCGGGTTCGAAAGTCCGACGCTGGCGGCCGTGAAGCGGCGCGGCCGGCTGAACTGCGGCGTCCACGAGGGGCTGGTGGGTTTCGCCTACACTGACAACCGCGGCCAGTGGCGGGGCTTCGACGCCGACTTCTGCCGCGCGCTGGCCGCGGCGGTGCTGGGCAGCCCGAACGCCGTCCGCTTCGTCCCCCTGACCACAAGCCAGCGCTTCGAGGCCCTGCGCAGCGGGCGGATCGACGTGCTGTGGCGCAGCACCTCGTGGACTCTGGCCCGCGAGGCGAGGGAGGGCGTGCGCTTCGCCGGCGTGAACTACTACGACGGCCAGGGATTCCTCGTCCGACGCGCCCTGGCCCTGGCCAGCGCCGTGGAGCTGAACGGCGCCCGGATCTGCGTGCAGAGGGATTCGACCTCCGAGCTCAACGTCGCCGACTGGTTCCGGGCGCGGGGCATCGCCTATCGTCCCGTGGTGACCGCGAGTCAGGAGGCGGCGCGCGAGGCCTACGCCCGTGAGGACTGTGACGCGTTCAGCGCCGACGTCTCGGCCCTGGCCGCGGCGCGCACCCTGCTGGGCAACCCGGAGCAGCACGCCATCCTGCCTGAGGTGATCTCGAAAGAGCCCCTGGGGCCGGCCGTTCGGGCCGGGGACGAGGCGTGGACCTCGATCGTGCGCTGGACCCTGAACGGGCTGATCCTGGCGGAGGAACTGGGTGTGACGCGCGACAACGCGGGACGGCTCGCCGAGGAATCGCAGGACCCGGCGGTGCGCCGGCTGCTCGGCGCCGAGGGCGAGTTCGGGGCGATGATCGGCCTGTCGAACGAATGGATGAAGAGAGCCATCCAGGCCGAGGGCAACTATGGGGAAATCTTCGCCCGCAACGTCGGGGCGGATTCTTCTCTCGACCTGGCGCGCGGCCTCAACGCACAATGGAACGCGCGGCCCGGCGGGTTGATCTACGCCCTGCCCATCCGATAACCACGCCGGCACAGGGCCCGGGGGAGCTTCATGGAAACCACGAAACGCGGCGGAATTCCGCTCTACGTCTGGATGCTGGTCGGCTTTCTCGTCGGCCTGGGCGGGGGGCTGTACGTCAATCTGAACGGCCTTGAGGTCGTGCCGTGGGTGATGGAGATCATCCGCGCCGTGGGCCAGATCTTCCTGCGTCTGCTGTTCATGCTGGTGCTGCCGCTGCTGTTCGCGGCGCTGGCGGTGGGCGTCGCCGAGATGGGCGACCTGAAGTCGCTGGGTCGGGTCGGTCTGAAGACCCTGCTGTTCACCGTGCTGGTCTCGGCCATCGCGGTGGCCGTCGGCCTGGTGATGGTGAACTGGTTCCAGCCGGGCGCAGGCGTCGATCCGGCGCTGGCCCGGCAGCTGCTGGCGGACGGGGCCGAGGGCGCCTCGGCCATCGTCGGCAACGCGCCGAAGAGCATCGAGGCCGGCCAGTTCTTCCTCGACATGATCCCGTCGAACGTGGTCACCGCGGCGTCGGAGAACCAGATCCTGCCGGTCATGGTCTTCGCCCTGATCTTCGGCATCGGCATGGTCATGGCCAAGTCGCCCTCGACCGACCGGCTGCAGGAGACGCTGCAGGGCCTGTTCGAGGTGATGATGAAGCTCATCAACCTCGTCATCAACCTGGCTCCGATCGCCATCGCCGCCCTGATGTTCAACCTGGCCGCGGTGTTCGGCTGGGACCTCCTGGTGCGGCTGGGGGCCTACGCCGCCGTGGCCCTGGGCGCCATGGCGATCCACATGTTCGTGGTCTATCCGCTGCTGGTCTGGCTGTTCGGCGGCATGAACCCGCTGCGCTTCGCCAGCGGCGTGCGCGAGCCCTTCGTGGTCGCCTTCTCGACCGCCTCGTCCAACGCCACCCTGCCGATCGCGCTGAAGGCGGCCGAGGAGAAGCTGAAGCTGCCGCGGCGCATCTCGCGCTTCGTCCTGACCGTCGGCGCCACCGCCAACCAGAACGGCACCGCCCTCTTCGAGGGTGTGACGGTGCTGTTCCTCGCCCAGTTCTTCGGCGTCGAGCTGAGCGTCACGCAGCAGCTGATCGTCATGCTGGTGTGCATCCTCGGGGGCATCGGCACCGCCGGCGTCCCGGCCGGGTCGCTGCCGGTCATCGCCCTGATCCTGACCATGGTCGGGGTTCCGGCGGAGGGCATCGGGCTGGTGCTCGGCGTCGACCGATTCCTCGACATGTGCCGGACCACGCTGAACGTCACCGGCGACCTGGTGGCGGCGACCGTGGTGTCGCGGGGCGAGAGCGACGAGATCGTGCCGCCGGACCTGCCGGAGCCGGTGGCGCCGCCGGCGGACTAGGCTCCGGTCGCGACGGGGCCGCCTCCGGGCGCGCCCCATTCGGCCCAGCTGCCGTCGTAGAGGCGGAAAGGGCGGCCGAGCACGGCCAGGCCGAGGCCCAGAATGGCGGCGGTGACGCCGGAGCCGCAGGTGGTGATCGTCGGCCGGCCGGGATCGATCCCGGCCGAGGCGAAGGCGGCGCGCAGGGCGTCGGGGGCCTTCATCGTCCCTTCGGGGGTCAGAAGCTCCGGGAAGGGCAGGTTGCGGGCGCCCGGCATGTGGCCGGCCCGCAGCCCCGGGCGGGGCTCGTCCGCCTCGCCGCCGAAGCGGGCGGCCGGGCGGGCGTCCAGCACCTGTTCACCGGCCTCGAGGGCTCTCCGGACGTCCTCCGGGGAAGCGAGCGCGTCGGGATCGAGGCGGGCCTCGAAGATCGCGGCGCCCGGCTCCGGAGCCGGGCCGCTGTGGATCGGCAAGCCCGCCGAGCGCCAGGCGGGGAGGCCGCCGTCCAGCACCTGGACCTGCCGCGCGCCCATGACCTTCAGCATCCACCAGACGCGCGGGGCGGACCACAGGCCGACGCTGTCGTACACGACGACAGGGTCCGTTTCCCTGAGGCCGAGCGCGCCCATGCGGGCCCCAAAGGCGGCGGGGCCCGGCAGCATGTGGGGCAGGGAGGTTTCTTTGTCGGAGCTGGTTTCGAGGTCGAAGAACACGGCTCCGGGCAGACGCGCGGCCTCGAAGTCAGGGCGACAGTCGCGGCCGTCCAGCGCCCAGCTGGCGTCGACGATTCGCAGGTTCGGGGCGCCGAGGCGGGCGGCGAGTTCGGACGCGGGGATCAGCGGACGAGCGTCGGGCATGGAGCCACGGCTACGCCCGCCCTCAGGCTTTCGCCAGCGCCAGCTGGATCACGTCGGTGCGACCGAAGCGGAAGCCGGCCTCGCAATAGGCCAGGTAGAAGCGCCACAGCCGACGGAAGCGCTCGTCGAAACCGGCCATTCGCCCGATCTCGGGCCAGGCCGACTGGAAGCGCTCGTCCCATAGCCGCAGGGTCTCTGCGTAGTCCCGGCCGAACCGCTCGACCGCGCCCCAGGCCAGACCTGCGCGGTCGACCACCGGCCTCAGCGCGCTCTCGGACGGCAGCATGCCGCCGGGAAAGATGTACTTCTGGATGAAGTCGGCGCGCTTGCGGTAGCCCCCGAAATGGGCGTCGTCGATGGTGATGATCTGCAGACCGGCCCTGCCGCCGGGAGCCAGCACCTCGCGGATCTTGCCGAAATAGGCGGGCCAGTACTCCTGGCCGACGGCCTCGAACATCTCGATGGAGGCCACCCGGTCGAAGCGGCCCTCGACGTCGCGATAGTCGACCAGACGAATGTCGACCCGGTCGGCGAGCCCCGCGTTGAACATCCGCTGGCGGGCGAAGTCGAACTGCTGCCGGGAGATGGTGATGCCGGTCACCCGGGCGCCGATCTCGGTCGCCGCGAACTCGGCGAAACCGCCCCAGCCGCAGCCGATCTCGAGCACCGACTGGCCGTCGCGCAGATCCATGGTCCGGGCCAGGGCCGCGTACTTCTCGCGCTGGGCCGCCTCCAGCGCCATGCCGGACCGCGTGAAGCGGGCCGAGGAATAGGTCATCGTCGGGTCGAGCCAGGTCGCGTAGAAGGCGTTGCCGAGGTCGTAGTGGGCGTGGATGTTCTTGCGCGAGCCGGCGCGGCTGTTGCGATTCATGCGATGGGCCAGCCAGTTCACGCCCCGGATCAGGGCGTTGCCGCGAAACAGGCGGCTGATGTGCTGCTGGTTGCGCACCAGCGCCTCAAGCAGGGCGGCGAGGTGCGGCGTCTCCCACTCGCGGGCCATGTAGCCCTCGGCGAAGCCGATGTCCCCCGCGGCCAGGACGCGCCGGGCGAAGCCGTAGTCGCGGACCTCGAGCACCGCGGACGGTCCGGGCGCCTCGCCCTCGAGCTGATGTATCGCGCCGTTCGGCAGCCGGACCGTCAGGCGACCGACGCGCCAGTTTGCGGTCAGAAGGCGCAACAGGAGGGCGAACCCGCGGGGAGTGCGGGCCCCAGCCTCCAGACGATCGGCGGTCACCGAGGTCATGGGGGCGATGTTGGGTAGCGGCGGCGTGGTCGACAATCCCCGTGCGGCGACCATCCCGGCGGGCGCGCGCCGGCGGGCGCGGAGCGACTCGGATACGGACATCGGCGACTTTCCCCACAAGCAAGGCGACAGTCGATACGGTGAAGCCGGCCCGCCGGATGTCCGCGCCGCCCGGAGGGACGCGTTCCACCTTGCGCCAGCCGCGCGTCGGCGCCACCTGATCGCCGCAGAAGCGCGCCAAAGGCTTGCCCGCCGCATCCAGCAGAAGGTCGTCCCGTGCCCCAGCCCAACGCCGTCATCGACATCACCGAAGGCCTGAAGCGGCCCGTCAGCATCGGCGGCGGCCAGCGCATCGTGTTCATCGCTGGCCCGTGCCAGCTGGAGAGCCGCCAGCACGCGCTGGAGATGGCCAACGCCCTGAAGGAGATCGGCGAGCGGCTGAACGTTGGCATCATCTACAAGACCAGCTTCGACAAGGCGAACCGCACCAGCGCCAGTGCGGCGCGGGGTCTCGGCCTTGCCGGCTCGCTGCCGATCTTCGCCGAGATACGGGAAAGCGTCGGCCTGCCCGTGCTCACGGACGTGCACAACGAGGCCCAGTGCGCCGAGGCGGCGCAGGCGGTCGACGTGCTTCAGATTCCGGCCTTCCTGAGCCGCCAGACCGACCTGCTGCTGGCCGCCGCCGCGACCGGCAAGGCGATCAACATCAAGAAGGGTCAGTTCCTCGCCCCCTGGGACATGAAGAACGTCATCGCCAAGGTCGTGGGGGCGGGCAATCCGAACGTCATGGCCTGCGAGCGCGGCGCCAGCTTCGGCTACAACACCCTGGTGTCGGACATGCGGGCCCTGCCGATCCTGCGCGAGATCGGCTGTCCGGTGGTGTTCGACGCCACCCACAGCGTGCAGCAGCCGGGCGGGCAGGGGACGTCCTCGGGCGGCCAGCGCGAGTTCGTGCCGGTGCTGGCCCGCGCGGCGGTGGCGGTGGGGGTGGATGCGGTGTTCATGGAGACCCATCAGGATCCCGACCATGCGCCGTCCGACGGTCCGAACATGGTGCCGCTCGCGGAGTTCGAAGCGCTGGCGGCGGACCTGATCGCCTACGACGATCTGACCAAGGCGCGGATGGCGAAAGCAGCCTGAATCCGTTAGTCCGGCAGGATGACGGAGCGAAGCCTCGACCTCGGCGAACTGCAGGCGCTGCTGGAGCGCGTCCGCGGGCTGAGGGTGGCCTGCGTCGGCGACCTGATGCTGGACCGCTACGTCTATGGCGAGGTCAGCCGCATCTCGCCCGAGGCGCCCATTCCCGTTCTGCGGACGCGGCGAACCACGGCCATGCCGGGCGGCGTCGGCAACGTCGCCCGCAACGTCGCGGCGCTGGGCGGGATCGCGCGGCTGGGGGCGGTGGCCGGCAAGGACGCCGCGGGCGACGAACTGGCCGCCCTGATCGCCGCGGAACCGGGGGTCGAGGATGCGGTCGAGCGCCGCGCCGGCGTGACCACCATCGTCAAGACCCGCTTCGTCGCCGCCGGCCAGCAACTTCTCCGGCTGGACGAGGAGGCGCCCGCGGTTATGGGCGAGGAAAGTGAAGCTTTCACCGATGCTTCCGTCATTCTGCTGTCGGATTACGCGAAGGGCGTGGTCAGCGATCTGCTGATCGGCGAGGCGCTGGCGGCGGCCCAGGACAGCGGCGCGCCGGTGGTGGTCGACCCCAAGGGTCGCGATTTCGCCCGCTATGGCGCGGTGGATCTGATCAAGCCCAACGCCAGCGAACTGGCCGCGGCGACCGGCCTGCCGGTGGACAGCGACGCGGAGGTCGAGGCGGCGCTGAAGGCGCTGCTGGCGGCGACGACGGCCAGGGCCATCGTGGTCACCCGGGCTGGCAAGGGCATGAGCCTGATGCGGCGCGGCGGGCCGGTGGAGCATTTCCCGGGCCGGGCGCGGGAGGTGTTCGACGTCTCCGGGGCCGGCGACACGGGCCTGGCGGCGCTGGGGCTGGCGCTCGGCGCCGGCGCTTCACTGGAGACGGCGGTGGAGTTCGCCATCCTCGCCTCCGGCGTGGTGGTCGGAAAGGCGGGCACGGCCGTGGTCACGCCGGCCGAGCTGATCGACGCCGAGATGAGCCAGCACGCCGCCGGGGCGCACGCCAAGGTGATGCCGCTCGAGGAGCTGGCGCACGTGGTCGAGGGCTGGAGGCGGCAGGGGCTGAAGGTCGGCTTCACCAATGGCTGTTTCGACATCCTGCACCGCGGCCACGTGGCCTATCTGGCGCAGGCGCGGTCGTGGTGCGACCGGCTGGTGGTGGCGCTTAACACCGACGCCTCGGTGCGACGGCTGAAGGGCGAGGGTCGGCCGATCAACGACCTCGACAGCCGGGCCGTGGTCATCGGCGGGCTGCAGAGCGTCGACCGGGTGACCAGCTTCGACGATCCGACGCCGCTGGCCCTGATCGAGCGGCTGCGCCCCGACGTGCTGATCAAGGGGGCCGACTACACCCGCGAGGGGGTGGTCGGCGGCGACCTGGTGGAGAGCTGGGGCGGAGAGGTGAAGCTGGCGACGTTCGAGGACGGCTTCTCCACCACCCGGACCATCGAGAAGATGAAGGACAGCTGATGGCGCGGCGGATGATCGTGGTGACCGGCGGGGCCGGTTTCATCGGCTCGAATGTCGTGGCGCGGCTGTGCGCCGCCGACGCGGCCGACGTGGTGGTCTGCGACCGGCTGGAGGACGCCGGCTCGGGCAAGTGGAAGAACATCGCCAAACATCCCATCGCCGATTTCTGGCAGCCGGAGGAGATGTTCGAACAGCTGGAGCGGCATGCGGAACGGGTCGAGGCCGTGGTCCACATGGGGGCGATCTCCTCCACCACCGAGCCGGACGCCGACCTGATCCTGCGGACCAACTTCACCCTGTCGCGCGACCTGTGGGACTGGTGCGCGCTGCGGGACGCGCGGCTGGTCTACGCCTCCTCGGCCGCCACCTACGGCGACGGGGAGGAGGGCTTCGAGGACGCTGACGATCTTGAGAGTCTGTGCCGGCTGCGTCCGTTAAACGCCTACGGTTACTCGAAATACCTGTTTGATCAGTACGCGGCGAAACAGGCCGATGAGGGTCATGCGCCGAGCCAGTGGGCGGGGCTGAAGTTCTTCAACGTCTACGGTCCGAACGAGTATCACAAGGGCGGCATGAAGTCGGTCGTGGCCCAGATCTGGCCGAAGGTGGCGGCGGACGAGCCGGTCACCCTGTTCCGCTCGCACAATCCTGCCTACGCCGATGGTGGCCAGATGCGCGACTTCGTCTTCGTGGACGACGTCGTCGACATCATCGACTGGCTGCTGGCGACGCCGGCGGTGTCGGGCGTGTTCAACGCCGGCTCGGGTCAGGCGCGGTCCTTCCTCGATCTGGCCAACGCCACCTTCGCGGCGGCGGGCAAGTCGCCGAAGGTCGAGTACGTCGATACGCCAGAAAGCATCCGCGACAAGTACCAGTACTTCACCGAGGCGCGCATGGAGCGGGTGCGCGCGGCAGGATATCCCGGGCAGTCGACGCCGCTGGAAGAGGGGGTCCGGCGCTACGTGCAGGACTTCCTGATGCAGTCGGACCCTTACCGGTGAGGCTTCCGCGGCTGACCTTCCGCCAGTCGGTGGGCTGGTTCGGCTTCGCCCTGGTGTTTCTGCTGACCGCCGCCACCGCGGTATGGCGGGGCGACATCCTGCGCGCCGGGCTGGACCCGCAGGTGCCGTTCCAGACCTATACGCCGCCGCCCGCGCCGGACTACAGCCGCCCTGCGGCCTGGGTGTTGCGCGACGCGCGGGCGCCCGGCGCCGGGGACGCGGCGGTCTTTTTTGTCCACTCGACCACCTACGAGGGCGGCCGACACTGGAACGGGCCGGTCGGCGCCGCGAAGGGCGAGCGCTGGCTGCGCGAGGTGGTGATCCCGAACTACGCCGGACCCTTCGCCCGCCTCGGCCCGGTCAGCGCGCCGCGCTACCGACAGGCCAGCCTCTACAGCCGGCTGACGCTGCGCGAGGATGCGCGGGACGCCCGCGCCTTCGCCTACCGCGACGTCGCCGCGGCCTTCGAGGCCTGGCTGGAGCGACATCCCGAGGGACCGATCGTGCTCGCCGGGGTCGAACAGGGCGGGGAACTGGTGGAGCGGTTGTCACGCGAGCGGGTGGCGCCCGATCCGGCTCTCGGCCGGCGGCTCGCGGCCGTCTATCTGCTGGACGTGGTGGCGGCCGAGAACGGCCTGTCGCCGGCCCTGCCGGCGTGCGGGCGGCGCGACCAGGCCGGCTGCGTGGTCGCCTACTCGCCGGTGGGCGAGAGCAACGACGGCGCAGCGCGGCGGCGGCTGCGACGGGCGCTGGTCTGGGACGCGCGGGGTCGGCTGGTGGAGCTCGGCGGGCGCACGCCCGTCTGCGTCAACCCGCTGACCGGCTCGACCGACACGGCGCCGGCGCCGGCTCGGACGCATCGCGGCGCGACCAACGCCACCGGGCTGGAATGGGGCGCGCATCCGGCCCTCATGACCCGGGAGGTGACGGCTCAGTGCCGCGACGGACTGCTGCGGCACAGCGAGCCCGCCCTCGAGTCGTTCCGCGAGACCGGAAGTTGGGCCGACCGTCGGAAGTCGCGTCCTTACAATCTCTTCTACGGCGACCTCGAGGCAGACGGTCAGGCGCGGCTGACCGCGTGGCGCGCCCGGGGGACCGCCTAGTCCACGCCCGGCCGCTCGTTGCGCCAGTCGAACAGGGCCTCCAGCACCTTCACCGCCTCGCCCCGCGGCGAGGTCAGGTCCGGATCCCGGCCAAGCACCAGTCGGGCGTCGTCGGCGGCGGCGAGCAACAACTCCCGGTGCCGGATCGGATCGGCGAAGCGATAGGCGGGGAAGCCGCTCTGCTTCAGGCCGAGCGGATCGCCGCCGCCCCGGAGGCGGAAGTCCTCCTCGGCGATCTCGAAGCCGTCCTCCGTCCGCCGCAGGGTCTCCAGCCGCACCCGCGCGGTCTCGCCCAGCCCCTCCTCGCCGCCGCCATAGAGCAGCAGGCAGGTGCTGGCGGCCGCGCCCCGGCCCACCCGGCCGCGCAGCTGGTGCAGCTGGGCCAGGCCGAAGCGGTCGGCGTGCTCGATGACCATGATCGAGGCGTTGGGCACGTCGACGCCGACCTCGACCACCGTGGTGGCGACCAGCAGAGGCGTGCGGCCGTCGGCGAAATCGGCCATGACCGCCTCGCGCTCGGGACCGGGCATCTGGCCGTGGGCGAGGCCGACCTCGACTCCCATGATGCGGCGCAGGTCCGCGGCGCGGGCCTCTGCGGCGGCGAGGTCCGAGGCCTCGCTCTCGGCGACGAGGGGGCAAATCCAGTAGGCCTGGGCGCCGCTGTCGAGCGCCGCCCTCAGCCGCTTCGCCACCTCGCCGATGCGCGCCAGCGGCAGGACCGCCGTGGTCACCGGCGTGCGGCCGGGGGGCTTTTCGGTGAGGCGCGAGACGTCGAGCTCGCCGTACTGGGTCAGCTCCAGCGTCCGCGGTATGGGCGTGGCTGACATGGTCAGCAGGTGCACGCCGCCCGTGCGCGGGTCGCCCTTGGCCTGCAGCCGCTGGCGCTCGTTGACGCCGAAGCGGTGCTGTTCGTCGATCACCGCCAGACCCAGCCGGTCGAAGCGGACCGCGTCCTGGAACAGGGCGTGGGTGCCGATGGCCACCTTCGCCTCGCCCGACGCCAGCGCCGCCAGCCGGGGCCGGCGTTCGGCGGGCGTATCCCGGCCGGTGAGCAGGACGGTCGGCACGCCCGCCGACTCCAGCATCGGCGCCAGCCGCTGGAAATGCTGTCGCGCGAGGATCTCGGTGGGCGCCATCAGGGCGGCCTGGAAGCCGGAGGCGGCGGCGTCGGCAAGCGCGAGAGCGGCGACGGCGGTCTTGCCCGAGCCGACGTCGCCCTGCAGCAGCCGGCCCATCTGCTCGCCCGAGGCGAGGTCGCGGCGAATCTCGGCGATGGCCCTGGTCTGGGCGCCGGTGAGGGCGAAGGGCAGGGCGGTCAGCAGCCGCTCGGAGGGCTCGCCCGGATGTATCGTCGGGGCGGGGGTGATCTGGCGGGCGCGGCGGCGGCGGGCCAGCGCCAGTTGATGGGCGAGCAGTTCGTCATACGCCAGCCGCTGGCGAGCGGGGGCGTCCGGCTCCAGATCGGGCTCCCCCGTCGGGGCGTGCAACTGTCCGAGGGCGGCGCGCCAGCCAGACCAACGCCGCTTCGCGAGCCACGGCGGGTCCTGCCACTCCGGCAGTTCCGGGGCATGGGACAGGGCGGCCTGGACCAGTTTGCGCACCTGCCGCGAAGACAGACCCTGGGTCGCCGGATAGACCGGCTCGACGACGGCGATGTCGCCGGCCTCCTCGGGCCGGAACACGTCCGGATGGATGATCTGCACCTCGTTGTTGAAGCGCTCGACCTTGCCCGAGACGATGCGCTTCTGGCCCTTGGGCAGCAGCCGCTCGATGTGCCGGGCCGAGCCCCCGAACCAGATCAGGTGGACGAATCCCGTTTCGTCCGAGGCGCGCACCTTGATCGGCGCGCCCGGCTTGTGCGGCACGATCAGGCGGTCGACCAGCACCTCGAACTGGCCCGTCAGGCCTTCGACCGCGTCGGCGGCGGTCATCGCCCGGCGCACGACCACGCCGGAGGGCGACAGGAACAGCAGGTCGCGCACCAGCGGCCCGGCCAGCTTCCGCACGAGCGGCAGCACGCGCGGACCGACGCCCTTGAGCGTCTCGACACCGGCGAACAGCGGAAAGAGAATCTGCGGCCGCATACGGTGCAGCATAGCTGGCGAAACGGCCGCTGGAACGCTATCTCCCGCCCCCTGTTTGAAGAACTGGACCGGGCAAGGATTCTTGTGGCCGATACGAACGCGCGTGCGAACGAGACCCGACAGGCCCGGCTGGGCCGGATCGCCTTCCGGGCGTGGCGGCGCGGCTTCCGCGAAGCCGACCTCGTGCTGGGACCGTTCGCCGAGCAGGTCGGCCCCACCCTGGACGAGGTCGAGCTCGACGCCTTCGAGGCGCTGCTGATGCAGGACGACGACCACGCCCTCTACGCGTGGATCATCCGGACCACCCCCACCCCGCCGGAGCACGACGGACCCGTGATGCACAAGATCCGCGCCTTCATGGCGGAACACGTCGCCGCCGAGGTGGCGAAGGGGGCCGGCTGATGGACGGTTCGACCCCCAAGCGGGGCGACCGCACCCTCGGCGGCGCGCCGGAGGGGCTCGACGCCCTGACCGTCGCCGGGCGGCTGGAGGCCGAGGGCGGGGTGGGCCTGTTCGTCGCCCGCGACTTCGCGCGCATGGGCGAGTTCGTCCAGGCTTTCCGATTCTTCGCGGGTGACGTGGAAATCCTGGAGTTTCCGGCGTGGGACTGCCTGCCCTACGACCGGCTGAGCCCGACCTCGTCCGTCTCGGCCCAGCGCATGGCGACCCTGACCGCGCTGGCGCGGCGCGACGCTGGCGACACTCGTCCCCTGCTCGTGGCGACGACGGTGAGCGCGGCCATGCAGCGCACGCCGCCACGCGAGGTGACCTGCGGCGCCGGCTTCGAGACCACCGTCGGGCTGGATCTCGATACCGCGGCGCTGGAACGGTATTTCGCCGCCAACGGCTATGTGCGCGCCTCCACCGTGTCGGAGCGCGGCGAGTTCGCGGTCCGGGGCGGGGTGATCGACGTCTTCCCGCCGGGCTTCGAGGAGCCGGTCCGGCTGGACATGTTCGGCTCGGAACTGGAATCGATCCGCAGCTTCGACCCGGACACCCAGCGCTCGACCGGCCAGCGGACCAGCGTGTCGCTGGCCCCGGTGTCCGAGGCGCTGCTGGACCCCGACAGCATCTCGCGCTTCCGCACCGGCTACCTGAACCTGTTCGGGGCGCCGGGCGAGGACCCGATGTACGCCGCGGTCAGCGAGGGCGCGCGGCGACAGGGCATGGAGCACTGGCTGCCGCTGCTCTACGACCGGCTGGAGACCGTGTTCGACTATCTTCCGGAGGACGGCCGCATCTTCCTCGACAACCAGGTCGAGGCGGCGCGGGCGGAGCGCTGGAGTCTGACCGAGGACGCCTGGGAGGCGCGGCGCGAGGCGGCGAAAGGAAAGGGCGGGACCGCCTACCGCGCCCTGCCGCCGGATCGGCTTTACCTGCCCGAGCCGGACTGGAACGCGGCCCTGGCCGGGCGCGACGTGCGCCGCTTCTCGCCCTTCAAGGGCGAGGGCGAGGACGCCGGCGGGCGTCTGGGCCGCACCTTCGCGGCCGAGCGGGCCCAGGACAGCGTCAACCTGTTCGAGGCGGTGGCGCGGCACGCAGAGGCGGTCAGGGCCGCCGGCAAGCGCGTGCTGTTCGCCTCCTGGACTGAGGGCTCGTCCGAGCGGCTGGCCTCGATGCTGGCCGACCACGGGCTGGAGCATGTGGTGGCGGTGCGCGACTGGGCGGACGTGCAGGCGGCGCCGGAGGGGCTGTTCCTGCGCGGCGTCCTGCCTGTGGAGCACGGCTTCGAGACCGACGAGGTCGCCGTCATCTCGGAGACCGACATCCTCGGCGACCG
>JANJTI010000230.1 GCA_024711185.1 Brevundimonas sp.
GCGGTAGCTCAGGATAGCCGCGTCAGATCCGGGGCCGGCAGAAGGGCCGCGGACGTCCCCTCGATCTTCCCCTCCAGCTGCGTCATGAACGCCGGCCGCTTCAGCCCCGCCGGGATCGGCTCGAGGAACTCGAACACCACCGTCCCCGGATGGCGCCGGAACCCGTGCGCCGGCCAGTGCACGCCCGAGTTGGTGGCGACCGGCCAGCACGGGCCGTCGAGGTCGCGATAGATGGCGGCGACGCCGGGCTTGTAGTCGGGCGCCGCGCCCGGTTCGGTCCGCGTGCCCTCCGGAAAGATCACCACCTGCCGGCCTTCCGCCACCCGCTCGCGGGCGGTGCGGACCATGTCCTTCAGCGCCTTCGACCCCGCCGACCGGTCGACGGGGATCATCCTCGTCTTCCAGGCGAACCAGCCGAAGAAGGGCAGGACCATCAGCTCCTTCTTCATCACCATGCAGGGGTCGTCGAGCACGACGAAGGGGACGATGACGTCCAGCATGCCCTGGTGCTTGGCGGCGACCAGCGCCGGGCCGGACGGCCGGTGCTGCAGCCCGCGGAACTCGACCTTCAGGTCGCAAATCCAGCGCAAGCCGAAGAGGACGAACTTCGCCCACCAGCGGATCACCGTCATCGCCGCCCGGTGCGGCATCAGCAGGGCGGGGGACAGGCCGACCGCGAAGATGGCCATCGACAGATAGAGCCAGGCCGTGAAGACCAGCGAACGCAGGGTGGTCACGTCAGGCGGCCTTCTTTTCCGGCGTCGTCGCCGGGGGCGCATCGGCAGCGCTGTCGCCCGACCCCCGGGTGAAGGCGGCGCGGCCAAGGGCGGCGAGATACTTCATGTACTCCAGCGTCATGCGTCGGGCGGTCACCGCGGCCCGCCACCAGCGGGAGTCGTCGAGCGACGGCGTCGACACCGCATAGGGGGTGAGCTCCACCCCCGGGGCGGCGGCGCGGATCTCGGTCAGGGCGCGCGGCATGTGGTAGTCCTGGGTGACCACGATCAGGCTGTCGTAGTTCTTGGCTGCGGCCCAGGCGGCGATCTCCTGGGCGTTGCCGATGGTGTCCTCGGCCTCGAAGCCGAGGTCGACGCAGCAGTTGAACAGCTTGGTCGAGCCAGGGGTCAGGGCGCGCAGCTCCTGGCGGCGGACCTCGCGGTTGACGCCGGAGATCAGCACCCGGTCGCCCTTGTCCTGCTCCAGCAGGCGGATCGCGGCGTTGACGCGTTCGGCCGAGGGGCCCGTCAGGGCCACGATGGCGTCGGCCCGCGCCGGCTCGTCGGCGGGCGTGTAGCCGCGCACCCGCTCGGCGAAGGCGAACAGGCCGATCAGCCAGATGAGCGCCAGGGTGGCGATGAAGGTCAGGAACTTCATGCCTTTAACCTAGTCGTGCCCCCGCAGCCGCGCCAGCGCCGTCAACCGTGCGGCGACCAGCGCCACCGTAGCGGCGAGCAACGGGCATGACGAGAGGATCAGCACATCGCTCCACATCACGGGCAGGGCCGGCGTGAGGCCGTCGCTCCCGCCGAGGAAGCGGAG
Source organism: Brevundimonas sp. (assembly GCA_024711185.1). Lineage (GTDB taxonomy): Bacteria > Pseudomonadota > Alphaproteobacteria > Caulobacterales > Caulobacteraceae > Brevundimonas. Next base: position 1,540 of record JANJTI010000230.1, read on the forward strand.
CAGGGACAGCGCGACCATGGCCGCCAGCGCGCCGGCGGCCCCGGCGCCGGCGGCCAGCAATCCGTAGCGACGCTGATAGAGACCGGCGATGCGCGCGTCGGACGCGCCGTTGAGGCTGAGGATGGAGATCACCCCGGCCTGGGCGGCCATCCCCGCCCGCGTCGCATAGACGACGGCCGCGGCCGCGCCGCCCGCGGTCAGCAGAAAGGCCGCGCCGGCCAGCACGGTGATCAGCCCGGCGGAGCGCTCGACCTCCGCGCGCCACAGGCTGTGGTCGTCGACGGTGGCGTCCACGCCGGCTTCGGCGAGGGCGCGGCTGAGGCTGACCGCGCTGGCCGGCTGCTCGCGGTCCAGCCGCACGGTGACGAGGTGGGGCAGGGGCAGGTCGGGCAACACCGCCTCTCCCAGCCACGGGCGCAGCAGGGCCTCGGCCGCCTTGCGGTCAAGCGCCTCCGCCTCCTCGACCCCGGTGACGCCGGCGAGGGTCTCCGCCGCCCGCGCCGCCGCGGTGGCGCCGCTCTCGCCGACGCGCGGCCGGACCTGCACGGTGGCTTCGGCGCCCAGGCTCCGGGCCCAGCCGTGCGCGGCGCGGTCGGCCGCCAGCGCGCCGGCGGCGGCGAGGCAGGCGAGGAAGCACAGCACGGCGATCACGGCCGCCAGCCACGGCTCGCCGCCGGCCTCGCGCGGGAGGATCGGAGCGCGGCGCGGGATCAACCGCCCGATCACGCCGCCGTCTCCCGGACGCGGCCGCCGTCGAGACTCAGGACCGCCGCTCCGGAGCGGGCCGCCAGCGCCTCGTCGTGAGTGGCGATGAGCACGGTGGCGCCCAGCCGGTTCAGCGACTGGAACAGCTTCAGCAGGCGCGCCGCCATGGCCGCATCGACATTGCCCGTCGGCTCGTCGGCGACGATCAGCTCGGGGCCGGCGATCACCGCCCGGGCGATGGCCAGCCGCTGCTTCTCGCCGCCCGACAGCGCTGGCGGGCAGGTTTGCGCCCGCGCCTCGAGGCCGACCCATTCAAGCATCTCGGCCACATCGTCCGCATAGCTCTCCGGCCGGGCTCCGGCCAGCCGCAGGGGCAGGGCCGCGTTCTCGAAGGCGCTCAGGTGGTCGAGCAGGCGGAAATCCTGGAACACCACGCCCATGCGACGGCGGAAGGCGGGCAGCGCCCGGCGCGGCGCCGCCCCCGCCTCCTCGCCGAACAGCTGCAACCGGCCGCGCGTCGGCCGGGCGGTCAGGGTCAGCAGCTTCAGCAGGGTCGACTTGCCGGCCCCGGAGGGCCCGGTAAGGAAGTGGAAAGAGCCGCGCGGCAAAGTGAGGTTAACGTCCCGCAGCACCTCGGGCCCGTCGCCATAGCCGAAGCCCACGCCGTCCAGGCGGACGGTTTCGGGCGAGGCGGCGGCGTCGGCGGCGCGGCGGGGCTGGACGGGCATCGATTTCTGGGTTGCACGCGGCATGCGCCGCGACGGGAGGGGGCGAAGAGCCTCGCAGTCAGCGCACATGATACTGACCTGCCCGTCCTGCGCCACCAGCTATTTCGCCCCCGACGACGCTATCGGTCCGCACGGTCGCGCTGTCCGCTGCAAGTCCTGCAAGCACACCTGGCGCGCGACGCTCGACGAGCCTCTCGAGCTGTCCGCCACCGCGACCGGGCAGCCCCGCGCGCCGGCGCCGCGCGAGGAGCCCGCGCCTGAATCGCTGGCCGAGACCCCGGCGCCCGAACTGCCGCGCGCCTTCCGCGCCCGCGCCGAGCAGCAGCGCCGCCTGCGCCGCGCGGCTGCGCATGGGGCGGTCTGGGCCGGCCTCGCCTCGGTCTTCGCCCTTCTGCTCGCCGCGGCCTGGCTGTTCCGCGTCGAGGTCGTCGAGATGGCTCCGCGCACCGCCGCCGCCTACGCCGCCGTCGGCCTGACGGTGAACCCGACAGGGCTCGACTTCGAGGCTGTCACCGCCCGGCCCCTGCCGACGGATCCCGGGCGCATCCTCGTCTCGGGCGCCCTGCGCAATGTCCGCGAGAACGAGCGGGTGGCGCCGCCGGTTCGCGTCGCCCTGCTGGACGCCCGCGGGGCCGAGATCGGCCATGCCGTGGTCCGCATCGACGCCGCCCCCGTCCTGCCGGGCAAGGTACAGGGTTTCGCCGCCGTCATTCCGGACCCGGGCGCCCGCGCCCAGGGCATCGGCGTCGACTTCGTCCTCGAAACTGAGGCCGCCGCCGCCCCCGCCCCGGCGACGCCGGCCCCGGCCGGGCTCCAGACCGGGGCTGCGGCGCGTCCGCTGCCGGTGGTCGCGTCCGGCGAGGCCGGCCTGCGACCGGCGATGGTCTCCGCGCCCGCCCGCGCCGACCTGCGCCCGGTCGACGCGGCGCCGCTGACCGAGCCTCTCGACACTGCGGGGGCCGGGGCGGTATCGCCGGGGCATGGCTGACGCGAACCCCACGCCCACCGTCCTGCTGCCCGAGGCCGAGGTGCGGCGCATCGTCGACGAGCTCGCCGGCCGCATCGCGCCCGTCATCGACGACGACACCGTCGCCGCCGTCCTGCTTACCGGCGGCCTGTGGTTCGCCGCCGACCTGACCCGGGCGCTCAGCCGCCTTGGCCGTCACGTCCGTTTCGACGCCCTCTGGCTCGCCTCCTACGGCGACGAGCAGACCAGCCGGGGCCGCATCGACGTCTACGCGGACTTCCAGCGCCCCGTCGCAGGCCGCCGCGTCCTGATCATCGACGACGTCTTCGACACCGGCCTGTCCCTGGCGGAGGCCGTGCGCATCGCGCGGGAGAAGGGGGCCTCGGAAGTCCTCACCGTCGTCTTCGCCCGCAAGCCGTGGCCGAAGCCGCGCGCGCCGGAGCCGGATTTCGTCGGCTGGGAGGCCCCGAACCGCTTCCTGGTCGGTTACGGCCTGGACCATGCAGGCGCGCTGCGCGGGCTGCCGGACGTGTGCGCGCTGGACTAGGGCGGAGGCCCAGGTTCCGACGGCCCCAAGCTTCGCCACCCGCCCGCAACAACAAGTGCGACGAGGGCGAAGCCGCCTTTTACCCACGGGTGGCGTCCGTGGCGGGCCGCATAGGTGGAAACGTCAGACCCTCTCGCGTAGCTTCCAGCGGCCAAACTCAAACGCTCGCCGACGTCGCTCTACTTCCTCGGAGGGCGCCTCCCGCGGCACTTCCATCATGGCGTCTAGGTCCCGCCGGCGTCGCACGGGGGCGGCCCATTCGTCACCGGTCGCCGGAGCTGCCCAGCCCCGCGCCAGCCGCCAGATGACGGCCGTCGCCATCGCTTCAAGCTGGCGGTGGGTTCGATCGAACAGGGCTGAGGCGTGGTCATCAGCCGGAATGCAAAAGCGACGAACCTCCACGATAGGACCGGAATCCACCCGCTCTGCCATGTGGTGACAGGTAACGCCGAAGGATTCCTCGCCGTGATAGATCGCCCAGTTCAGGCCGCCGATGCCCGGATATTCAGGCGGGGCTGGGTGGAAGTTCAGCGCCGTGGAGGCCCGGTCGAGTAGCCATTTCGGCACGATCCAGCGGGAGCAGTAAGACAAAATCACCCCTCCTTGCCACTCGGCTATCGCGGCGGGGAGCGGGTCGCCCCAATTGCCTTGGAAGATGTCCACGTCGCTAAACGCTCGCCGACACACGGCAGCAATCCGTTCAGACTCTTCGCCCCTAGAGGCGAGCAATAAGACCCGGGCCATCTGACTACAGTGACAGAGGGGGGCGATACCGTACAGGTTAGGTGGTCGATGAGAGCCTCAAGTGCATTCGTTAGGCCGTAACCCGGCCTCCTTGTCCCCCCTGCAACCACTCGGCCACCGGCTCTCGCGCCCACATCTCCTCGTAAGTGGGCCGGTTCCGCACGATGGCCCACGCCCGGCCGTTCACCAGCACCTCGGGGACCAGCGGCCGGGAATTGTACTCGCTTGACAGCACCGCCCCGTAAGCGCCGGCGCTCATGAAGGCGACCAGGTCGCCGGCCTGCAGCGGCGGCAGCAGGCGGTCCCGGGCGAAGACGTCGGTGGACTCGCAGATCGGGCCGACCGGGTCACAGGCGACCGGCTCGCCGGGCCGCTCCTGCACCGGGACGAGGTCGTGGAAGGCATCGTAAAGGGCCGGACGCATCAGGTCGTTCATGCCGGCGTCCAGCACGAGGAAGCGGCGGCCGTCTGCGCGCTGGTTCACATGGATCACCCGGCTGACCAGCACGCCGGCGTTGGCGGCCAGCAGGCGGCCGGGCTCGAACGCCGCCTCGACGCCGAGGCCGTCCAGCACGCGGGCGCACATATCGATATAGGCCTCGATCGACGGAGTCTCCGCCTGGCCGTGATAGGGCACGCCCAGCCCGCCGCCGAGGTCGAGCCGCGAAACCTCGAAGCCTCGCCGGCGCAGCTCCAGCGTCGTCTCGCGCAGCGTCCGGAACGCCGCCTCCATGGGGGCGAGGTCCAGAACCTGGCTGCCGATGTGGCAGGCGAGGCCGACCGGCGTCACGTGCGGCGAGGCGGCGGCGCGGGCGTAGAGGTCAAGCGCCTCCTCGATCGGCACGCCGAATTTGTCGGTCGCCCCGCCGGTGGTGATGCGCGCGTGGCCTCCGGCGCCGACCTTGGGATTGACCCGTATGGCGATCTCGGGCGCCGCGCCATTGGAGGCGGCGACGGCGATCAGCCGGTCCAGCTCGGCGCCGCTCTCGACGTTGATCTGCCGCACCCCGGTCGTGATGGCGAAGGCCAGTTCGGCGTCGGTCTTGCCCACGCCCGAGAAGATGATCCGGTCCGCGGGAATGCCCGCCGCCAGCGCGCGGCGGATCTCCCCCTCCGAGACCGTGTCAGCGCCGCAGCCGAGGCCGGCCAGCGTCGCCAGCACCGACAGGTTCGAGTTGGCCTTCACCGCGAACGCGATCAGGGCCTCGCCGAGGGCGGCGCGACGGGCGTCCAGCGCCTCGCGCAACAGGCCATGGTGACGGCTCAGGGTGGCGGTCGAATAGACGTAGACCGGCGTCCCGACCGCACCGGCGATGGTCTCGAGCGGCACGTCTTCCGCATGGAGGCCGCCGTCGATCCGCTGGAAATGATGCAACTGAAGACCGTGGGTTCAGCCCGGGCTGTTGCCGGGGCCGTCGAAGGGAGTCGAGCCGGGACCGCCCTCGATGGGCAGCTGTCGGTTCGGGCGATTGATGGTGGCCGGTTCCGGCAGGCTTTCGGCCTCGGCGCTGCGCAGGCCGCGCTCGGTGCGTTTGGCCGGCGGCGCGTCCAGGTCGGCCATGCGGCCGCAGCCGGCGGCGGAGAGGGCGATCAGGGCGGCGAGGCCCGCGACGGTCAGCTTCTTCATTCCGGTGTCCCCTCGGCCAGACGGCCCTTCCAGTCGGCGATGCGCGCCCGGACCTGCTCCGGCGCGGTTCCCCCGTAGCTGCGGCGGCTGGCGACCGAGGCCTCGGGCGTGAGCACCTTGTACACCGCTTCCGTCACGCCGGCATGCAGGGCCTGCAATTCTCCGAGGGGCAGGTCGACCAGTCCGACGCCCAGCGCTTCGGCCCGCTTCACCGCAGAGCCGGTGACGTGGTGCGCCTGGCGGAACGGCAGGTTCAGCTCGCGCACGAGCCAGTCGGCCAGATCGGTGGCCGTCGAGAAGCCGGCTTCGGCGGCGGCGGCCATGCGCGCCGTGTCCGGACGCAGCGCCGCGACCATTGCCGTCATCGCCCCCAGCGCCAGCTCCAGTGCGTCGAAGGCCTCGAACACCGGCGGCTTGTCCTCCTGCATGTCCTTCGAATAGGCCAGCGGCAGCCCCTTCATCACCGTCGACAGGGCGACCAGCGAGCCCATGATCCGCCCCGTCTTGGCGCGCACCAGCTCGGCGGCGTCGGGATTGCGCTTCTGCGGCATGATCGACGAGCCGGTGGTCAGGTCGTCGGGCAGGCTGGCGAAGCCGAACATCGGCGTCATCCAGACCACGATCTCCTCGGCCAGCCGCGACAGGTGCCCTGCGCAGATCGAGGCCGCGGCCAGGCTTTCCAGCGCGAAATCGCGGTCGGACACGGCGTCCAGGGAATTGGCCATCGGCCGGTCGAAGCCCAGTTCGGCCGCGGTCATCTGCCGGTCGATGGGGAAGGGCGATCCGGCCAGAGCCGCCGCGCCCAGCGGGCTCTCGTTCATCCGCGCCCGGGCGTCGGTGAAGCGGCCGGCGTCGCGCCCGAACATCTCGACATAGGCCATCAGATGGTGGCCCAGGGTCACCGGCTGGGCGGTCTGCAGATGGGTGAAGCCGGGCATCAGGTCGGCGGCGTGCTGCTCCGCCCGCGCCAGCAGCGCCCGCTGCAGCCCCTGCAGCTGCGCCACGGTCCGGTCGCAGGCGTCCCGCACCCACAGGCGGAAGTCGACGGCCACCTGGTCGTTGCGACTGCGCGCCGTGTGCAGCCGCCCCGAGGGCTCGCCGACCAGCTCGGCCAGCCGCGCCTCCACGTTCATGTGGATGTCCTCGAAGCGGTCGCGGAACGGGAAGCTCCCGTCGCGCATCTCGGCCTCGACCGCGTCCAGGCCGCCGAGGATGGCCTCGGCGTCGGCGGCCGAGACGATCCCCTGCGCCGCCAGCATGCGGCAGTGGGCCCGCGATCCGGCCAGATCCTGGGCCCACAGCCGCCGGTCGACGCCGATCGAGACGTTGATCGCCTGCATGATTTCGGCCGGCTGGGCGGAGAAGCGGCCGCCCCACATGTCTTGACCTTTGCCCGCCCCGGGGGCTTTGGTCGTGGTTTCGGGAGACGTCGGGTCGGGCATGAAGGTCTCGAAGGCGGTGATCGGCGCGATTGCGGGCGTGCTGCTGGTCGGAGCGATCGGCGGCGCCGCGCTGCTATACGCCAAACCCGGCCTGATCGACAAAGCCGCCGCGCCGCCGGCCCCCGCCAGGAGCGAACTGGCCCGCTTCGCCCTCGGCTCCCTCGCCCGGCTGGAGACACCCGCTGCGCTCGCCGCCGCTCCCGCCTATGTCTTCAAGACCCGCGACGGCGCCGACGCGACGCTGGCCGATTTCCGCGGCAAGGTGGTGGTGGTCAATCTCTGGGCCATGTGGTGCGCGCCCTGCCGGACCGAGATGCCGACGCTCGCGCGGCTGGCCGAAGTCTATGAGGGCACGGACCTGGTCGTGCTGCCGATCAATGTCGACGCCACGCCGGACGCCATCGCGGACGCCAGGAGCTTCATCGACGTGCATGAGCCGCTGCCGTTGTACAGCGACCCGAAATTCCAGCTCCCGTTCGAGCTCCCCGGCAAGGGCAAGATGCCCCAGACGATCCTGCTCGACCGGCAGGGCCGCATCCGCGCCCACTTCTCCGGCGAGGCCGACTGGGCCAGCGCCGAGGCGCGGGCGCTGATGGACGCCCTGCTGGCGGAGCCCGCCCCGGCCTAGTTGCCGCGGGTGTCGGTGACGGTTTCCGCCTTCTGCTCCTCGGCCTCGACCTCCAGCCGGTCGGTGCCCTCGTCGATCTCCTGGGCGACCTCTCGCGCGCCGGCCTCGATGGCTGAACCGACCTGGGCGGCTTCTTCCCGCAGGGAGGCGCCCGCCTCGTTGGCCTCGGCCTGGGTTTCGTCCTGTTCCGCCTCGGTGCAGGCGGCGGCCCCCAGGGCCAGGGCGGCGACGGCGGCGAGAGCGATGGTGCGCATGGGATCTCCCCCTTGGCGTTGAACCTTGGCGGTTAACGCCCCGGCGCCCCGGCGGTTGCGACCGGCGCGCCCCGGGAGGAGCGCCGCCGGCGCGGCTTGATCAGGAAGGACCAGGTCCCCACCCCGCCCAGCGCCGCCAGCGCCAGGCCTGAGAGGGCGACGACCAGATCGTACAGCCAGCCGCCCACCGAGGCCGCGTGGATCGGATAGAGGGCGTTCTGCAGCCGCGTCCCGCCCCCGAGGGTCTGGGCGTCGACGGTCTGGACCACCCGGCTGGTGGCCGGGTCGATCAGGGCCACGGTCCGCCCGTTGGGGTGCCACTCTCCGGGCTGGCGCAGGCGCACCGTGGCGGGCTTGCCGGGCTCGGGCGGCAGGCCGGCGGTGCGGAGGCGAGCTTCGGGGAAGGCCGCCTGGGCGGCGGCCAGCGCGACGGGCCAGTCCACCGGGCCCTCCCCCACCACCGGCGGAGGCGGAGCCGCCGCGGGATCAGGCGCCAGGGCCTGCAACAACGCCCGGGTCTGGTCGCTGAATACGATCGCCCCGCCGGTCAGGCACAGCAGGAAAACCGGCGCGGCGAAGATCAGGCCGAGGTTGCGGTGGCTGGCCACCAGGTCGCGTCGTCGGGCCGAGGCCGGCCACACCCGCCAGCCGCTGGCCCGCCAAGCCGGGATCCAGACCACCATTCCCGTCAGCACCAGCAGGGCCCCGGCCAGTCCGGCGACCCCGGCGACGATCTCGCCCGGCTCCCCCGCCAGCAGGAAGTGGTGCAGGTCGAACACCCAGGCCTCGGCCCGCGCCGTGCCGCCCCATTCGGCCAGCACCTGCCCCTCGGCCCCGGCGTAGGCGAAACGCTCGCCCATGTAGACCTTGTGCGCGTCCAGATCGCCGCCGGCGAACACCACGGTCGAGATGGCGTCGCCGTAGCGGGTCTGCAGCGCGTTGGCCGCCGCCCCCAGTCGCCCCGGATCGGCCGACAGCGCCGCCGGGTCGCGGCCGGCCGTCAGGCGCACCCAGTCGTCCTCGAACACCAGCAGGGCGCCGCTGAGGCCGAGGACGGCCAGGATCAGGGACAGGATCGCTCCCGCCCAGGCATGGATGAGCCGGATCGCCGCCATCAGAACCGGCGCGTCACGCCCAGCGTCAGGGTGCGGCCCCGGCCGGCGAAGTAGCGCAGGTTGTCGGTCGGCGCCTGGGTGTCGGAGAAGTAGCTGACATACGGCTCGTCCAGCAGGTTCTGCACGCCGAGGCTGACGTCGCCGAACGGCGCCCGCCAGACGCCGACGGCGTCGAACAGGGTGTAGCCCTCGAAGCTGTTGCGCGGATCGCCGCCGTCGAAGTCCCGCTCGAACAGATGCTGGCCCTGCAGCCGCAGGGAGACGTCGCCGCGGTCCATCTCCCCCCACAGCAGCAGGCGATCCGGCGCGATGTTGGCGCCGTCGAGATCGCTCTCCAGTTCGCCGTCTCCGTTCATGTCCGTGCGGCCGTCGAGGTGCGAATACGCCCCCCCGAAACGGAAAGCCTCGGTGACGTCGTAGCGAGCCGTGAGCTCCAGCCCCTCGATCTTCGTGGCCTGGCGCTGCACCTCGTAGACGCCGCCGACCATGACCAGCAGGGCCCCGCGGTCCGACTCCGAACGGAAGGCCGCGGCGGACGCCTGGAACGGGCCGCGCCGGTACTCCAGCCCCACCTCGGTGTTGTCCGAGATCACCGGCGAGACGTCGAGGAAGGTGTCGACGTCCTGCCCGGGGATGTTGATGCCGCGCAGCACCCGGCCGACGTCGGCCATGCTGAAGCCCTGCGCGAACGAGCCGTAGGCGATCAGCCCGTCGACCAGCTCGAAGGTCGCGCCGACGTTGTACAGCGTCTCCTCGAACGATGGCTCGCCCCCGTCCACCTGCTGGGAGCCGTAGGCCCACAGGGTGGTGAAGTCGTCGACGATCAGGGTCGCGCTCTCGTGCCGCGCGCCGCCCGACAGGTTGAGGCGGCCGTCCAGCAGGCGCTGGTTCAGCTGCACGAACGGCGCGAGGCTCTCGTAGGTGGTCTCCGGCACCCACATCCGGTCGGTCAGCACCAGCGCCTGGAAGGTGGTGTCGCGCAGGCCGTCGACCCCGATCAACGCCCGCAGGCCCGGCACGGGATCGACCAGCCGCTCCCAGTCCAGCTTGAAGCCCAGCTTCTCGGAATTGTTGGCCGACTGGTCGAACAGGGTCCCCCGCGGCGCGATGGCCGGGTCCTGGAAGGTGGCGAAGGCGCCGCCGCCGAACACGCCCTCGTAATCGTGGGCGAACAGCTGGGCGCGGAAGGTCCCGCCCAGCACGTTGCGATCGCGCCAGCTGAGGGCGGCCGAGGTCACGTCATTGAGCGGCTGGAGGCCCGGCGGCGTGCCCCGGACCGAGGTGGTCGGCGCGCCGGTCGTCCGGTTCCCGGCCACGGTGACGTAGTCGCCGTCGCCCTCGAGTTCGAAATGGTTGACCCACAGCTCCAGCCGCCGTCCGGCCGAGGGCTCGAAGCCGGCCTTGGCGAACACCGACCAGCTGGCGCTGTCCTGCACCTCCCCCTGGGCCCCGTCCATGCCGATGCGGCGGTCCTCGCCGTCGTAGAAGGCGCCGCGGTTTTCGCGCGCGGCCCCCAGCGTCAGGTCCCAGGCGCCGAAGTCGCGGCCGGCGATCCCCGCCAGCTTCCAGCCGAGGCTGTCGCCGAACACGCTGTCGTCGAAGCTGGTCTGGGCCAGCACCCGGCCGTCCCAGCCGTCGGCGTTCCGCCCCGGGGCCGCGGTGACGTAGTTGACCACCCCGCCGGTGGCCCCGATGCCCTGGATGGCGTTGGAGCCGAAGATCACCTCGACCCGGTCGATGAAGAAGGGATCGATGGTGTAGCCGTCGCGGCTGTCGTCGCGCAGCGGCGTCGACTGCGGCACCCCGTCGATCAGGTACAGCGGCGAACGGCCGCGCAGGGTCTCGCCGGATCCGGACAGCTTCTGCCGCGTCGGCGAGAACGACGGCGACAGGGTCGCAACCAGATCCACCGCGCTGGCGCCCAGCGCCGTCTGGGTGACGATCTCCTCCGCGTCGATCAGCTGCACCGTCGCCGGAATGGCCGAGCGCGGCGTCTCGGTCCGGGCCGCGGTGACCACGACCTCGCCCAGCTCCGTCGGGTCCGGCGTCTGCTGGGCCAGGGCAGGCGCGGCCGCGGCGGCGAGGGCGAGCCCGGAGGCGGTGGCGAGAAGGCGCATGGACATGAAAGACGTTCCCCGTTTTGTGGGCCCGGCCATACGCGAATGCCTCTGCAAGTCAATCGCAGAAAAGGGCCGGGTGGCGATTGCGCGGCGTCACGACGCAGGTACGCCCGCCAAT